>RFTM01000399.1 GCA_009923475.1 Gammaproteobacteria bacterium
TAGTAAAGCCTGCGTCGAACGCACTCAGATCGCAGCTCGTGCTGCCATCGATAAGTTCGGTACCGAACTTGTTGCACTCGACCTCTCTGATCAAACTGTGCTCAGCGAAGTGTTTCTTATTGTTACTGCTTCTAATACAAAGATGATTGACACGATTGCCGATGAAGTAGAAGAGAAACTTCGGCTAGCTGGCGATAAGCCGCTGCGCCGCGAAGTCTGGGATCGCAATCAGCTGATCGCGCGTTGGCAGGCTGAGGGGGAAAGTTTCAAGGCTGAATGGGCCGCCGAACTGCCCGAGGGCGAATCCCGGGAACTCGCTTCCCGGCCTGGCGTCGAAATCCTCGATCCGCCTCCCGGGTAGCACGCGCAACCTTGTGCCCCTCGTCGGGGCTACCTACAATCCCCCGTCGAACCGAGGGCTTCAATTTTTTATGGCATGGAACGAACCTGGCGGCGGCCAGAACAACCCGTGGGGAAAGCGCCCGGCCAAGGACGGCGATGACGCTTTCCGCAACTTCCAGCGCAAGCTCGAGCAGATCCTGAAGGGCGGTCCCTCCGGCGGCGCGTCCTCGGACGAGCCCCCCGGCGCGGTGCGCTCGCAGCTGCTCATGATCGGCGGGCTGCTGCTGCTTTTTTGGGCGTGGCAGAGCTTCTTCACCATCGACCAGGCCGAACGCGGCGTCATCCAGCGCTTCGGCAAGTTCGTCTCCGTGCGCGACCCCGGCCTCGGGTTCCACCTCTGGCCCGCCGAGCGCCTGACCAAGGTGAACACGCAGAAGGTCAGCAGCGTCAACTACACCGCCAAGGTGCTGACGCAGGACATCAACCTCATCGACATGTCGCTCGCCGTCCAGTACCAGCTGCGCGATCCCGTCAAGTACCTCTTCAAGGTCAAGGATCCCGAGCAGACGCTGCGCGAGGTGGGCGAGATGGCGATCCGCGAGGTCGTCGGCCGCAGCACCCTCGAGGCGATCTTCGTCTCCAACCGCGAGCAGGTCACCGCGCGAACCAAGGAGCTCATCCAGCGCACGCTCGACCAGTACGGCACGGGCATCGCCATCACCAGCGTCAACCTGACGGACATCCAGGTGCCGACCGACGTGCAGGAATCGCAGCGCGACGCCAACAAGGCGCTCGCCGACAAGGAGCGCCTGGTCAAGGAGGCCGAGGCCTACGCCAGCGGCATCCTGCCCGTGGCCGAGGGCGCGGCGGCGCGCCAGTTCCAGGAGGCCGAGGGCTACCGCTCGCAGGTGGTCTCGGTCGCCGAGGGCGAGGCCTCGCGGTTCTCGCAGCTCGCCACCGAGTACCAGCGCTCGCCGCGCGTCACGCGCGAGCGTCTCTACCTCGAGACCGTCGAGGGCGTGCTGTTGCGCTCGCGCAAGGTCGTGGTCGATACCAAGGGCGGCAACAACATGCTCTACCTCCCGCTCGACAAGCTGGTCGAGCGCAGCCGCACCGACGAGGTCGCCGTCACCGCGCCGCGCGCCGCCGCGGCAGGCGCCGACCCGGGTGATGCACAACCCGCGACGCCCGATCCGCGCGCGCGGCCGGAGCGCTGACATGCAACAGTCCCTGCAACGCATCATCGGCGCGGTGGTCGCCCTCGTGGTCGCCGCCAGTTTCTGCGTCTTCACCGTCTCCGAGAACGAGGTCGCCATCCGCACCCAGTTCCGCGAGATCGTGGCCACGGGCTACGGACCCGGGCTGCACTTCAAGTGGCCCATCGACACCGTGCGCAAGTTCGAGAAGCGCATCGTGTCGCGCAGCTTCGAGGGCGAGACCTTCCTCACCAGCGAGAACCGCGGCCTGATCGTCGACTACTACGTCAAGTGGCGCATCAAGGACGCGGGCCGCTACGCGCAGGCCTTCGGCATCGACGCCGACGCCGCCGGGCAGCGCCTCGCCGACATCGTCAAGGACGGCATCAAGAACGCGGTCGCGCAACGCACGCTGCAGCAGATCGTGTCCGCCGAGCGCACCGCCTTCACGGGCGACATGTTCACGCGCGCCAGCAAGAGCGCCGAGAGCCTCGGCCTCGAGCTCGTCGACGCGCGCGTCCAGAAGATCGGGTTGCCGCCCGACGTCGAATCGCGCGTCTACGCCAGCATGCAGCAGAGCTTCGGCAAGCTCGCCCGCCAGCTGCGCGGCGAGGGCGAGAAG
>RFTM01000400.1 GCA_009923475.1 Gammaproteobacteria bacterium
CCCCGCGCGCGGGGCTGCGTCTATAGTAGGCGGGCGGACGCGCGTCCGCGCCGACCCCGGTCCACCGTCCCATGTCCAGCCTCGACGAACTCCGCCAGCACCTCGACACGCTCGATGCCCGCCTCATCGAGCTCATCGCCGACCGTCAGCGCACCAGCCGCGAGATCGCGCGCGTCAAGCGCAGCACCGGCCACCCGACCCGCGACTACGGCCGCGAGCGCGATGTGATCCTCGGCGCGCGCGCCGAGGCCGAGCGGCAGGGCGTGCCGCCGAACGTCGCCGAGGACCTGATGCGGATGCTGATCCGCAGCTCGCTCGCCACCCAGGAACAGGCGAGCGTGGTGGCGCAGGGCCACGGCAGCGGCCGCCGCGCGCTCGTCATCGGCGGCGCCGGCAAGATGGGCCGCTGGTTCGCGGAGTTCATGCTCTCGCAGGGCTTCGCCGTCGAGGTCTGCGACCCGGCCGGCGCGCCGCCGGGGGCCGCGCGGCTCGCCTCGCTCGCCGATTCGCCGCTCGACCACGATTTCATCGTGGTGGCGACCCCGCTCGGCCACACCGACGCCGTGCTCCGCGAGCTCGCGCTGCGCCGGCCGACCGGCGTCATCTTCGACCTGGGTTCGCTCAAGTCGCCGCTGCGCGGCGGGCTGATGGCGCTCAGGTCGCTCGGCTGCCGCGTCACCTCCGTGCACCCGATGTTCGGGCCGGACACCGAGCTCCTCTCCGGACGGCACGTGGTGTTCGTCGACCTCGGCGACGCCGAAGCCTTGCAGGCGGCGCGCGAGCTCTTCGCGCCGACCATGGTCGAACAGGCGGTGATGTCGCTCGACGACCACGACCGCCTGATCGCCTACGTGCTCGGGCTCTCGCACGCGCTCAACATCGCGTTCTTCACCGCGCTCGCCGGCAGCGGCGAGGCGGCCCCGCGGCTCGCGCGGCTGTCGAGCACCACCTTCGATGCGCAGCTCGACGTCGCGTCGCGCGTCGCGCAGGAGAGCCCGGACCTCTACTACGAGATCCAGAGCCTCAACGACTACGGCGCCGAGTCGCTCGAGGCCCTGTCGCGGGCCGTGGAGGCCTTGCGCCGCGCCGTGCTGGCGCAGGACCGCGAGGCGTTCACGCGCCTGATGCGGCAGGGCCGCGAGTACCTCGAAGACCGCCGCGCGCAGCAGCCGCCGCGCGCCTGAGGTGCCGTGCAGGACCTCATCGACAAGCAGGGTTTCCGCGCCAACGTCGGCATCGTGCTGGTGCAGGACGGCGGGCGGGTGTTCCTCGGCCGCCGCGCCGGCGGCAAGGGCTGGCAGTTCCCGCAGGGCGGCGTGCGCGTCGGCGAGACCCCCGAGGCGGCGATGTTCCGCGAGCTCGAGGAGGAGATCGGTCTGGCGCCGGATGACGTCGAGGTGCTCGGCGTCACCCGTCGCTGGCTGCGCTACCGCCTGCCCGCGCGTTTCGTGCGTCGCGACCAGCTGCCGCTCTGCATCGGCCAGAAGCAGCGCTGGTACCTGCTGCGCAGCCGCGAACCGGAGCCGCGCATCCGCTTCGACGTCACCGGCGAGCCGGAGTTCGCCGAGTGGCGATGGGCCGGTTTCTGGGAGCCGGTGCGCGAGGTCATCGGCTTCAAGCGGCCGGTGTACCGGCGGGCGTTGCACGAGCTCGGCCGCGCGGCGCTGCCCGGCGGGCTGCCGGCGTACCCGGACTGGTGGCAGGACCCCACGTGACGCGCACCCAACTGCTGGTGCTGCGCGGACCGGCATGGCTTGCGAGCCGGCTCGGCGTCTCGCTCGCCGTGCTCACGCTCGCGGGCCTCGGCGCGGCGACGGTGCTCACGGGCGGCCAGATCATGGTGGGCGACCTCGCCACGGCCGAGAACCGCGGGCGGATGATGAGCACGTACCAGGGCTTCTTCATGATCGGCGTGGGCCTGGGCCCGACGCCGGGCGGCGTGCTGGCCGTGCACATCACCAACCGTTTTTTGGATTTGTTGCCCGTGGTGCAAACCGCGGCCACCCACTTTGGCAAGCAGGCCCGGCTGGTCGCGCACGAAGGCGATCGCAGCGAGTTGTCGTTTTATTCGAACTGGGTCTTGGTCACCGCCGATGGCGCGTTTTTCGAGCAGCCCGCTTTGCAAGCCGCCCAAGCCATAGAAGCACGCCCCGGTTTTG
>RFTM01000005.1 GCA_009923475.1 Gammaproteobacteria bacterium
GACCGTGCTCGACACCGCGGGACTCCGGGTCGCCGGGGAGGGGCCCGCCGATGTGGTCGAGGCCGAGGGCATCCGCCGCACCCGCGCCGAGCTCGCCCGCGCCGACCGGGTGCTGTTCGTGGTCGATGCCGCCGCCGACCCCGCGGCCGAGTCCTTCGCCGCCGAGCGCGCCACCCTCCCCGAGGGCGTGCCCGTGACGCTGGTGTTCAACAAGGTGGATCTGGTGGAGGGGGGTGATGCGGGGGCTTCGGCCGCGGCGTCCGCCGGCACCCCATCCGCCGCCACGACGCTGCGCGTCTCCGCCCGCAGCGGCGCGGGCCTCGACGCCCTGCGCGCCCACCTGCAGGCCGCGATCGGCTACACCCCGGGCGACACCGGCGCGCTGTCCGCGCGCGCGCGGCATCTCGAGGCGCTCGCCCGCGCCCGCGGCCACCTCGATGCCGCCTGCGCGCTGCTCGCCGACAAGCGCGGCGAACTCGTCGCCGAGGAGCTGCGTCTCGCACAGCGGGCGCTCGGCGAGATCACCGGCGAGTTCAGCTCCGAGGACCTGCTCGGCCGGATCTTCGGGAGTTTTTGTATCGGCAAATAGCCGCCGCTCAGATCCTGGTCTGTGGGGCCGGGTTGCTTGGGCCGGTGTCGTTGAACAGGGCGATATAGGGCGCGTAGCGAAAGCGCCGGTTGCGCGCGTAGCCCGTCATCTCGCTGAGCACGTCCAGCCTCACCAAGCGGGAGACCAGACCGTTGGCTGCGGCATAGGTGGTGCCGGTCATCTTCTGCACGTCGCTGACCGACACGATCGGACGGTCGAACAGCGATTCGAGCACCTTGTGGCCGTTGCCGGCGGCGCGACCGAGCTGTTCGGTGATCGCGGTGCGATGCTGCTCGCGCAACTGGATGATGCGTCGCGCCGTTTCGGCGGCCTCGCCAGCCACCGAGATGACGCCCCGCAGGAAGAAGGCGAGCCAGGCCTCCCATGCCCCGTGGTCGCGCACGGCTTGCAGGTGCTCGTAGTACGACTGGCGGTGTTGCTTGAAGTAGTGCGACAGGTACAGCACAGGCTTTTGAAGCACGCCCGCCTCGGTCAGCAGGAAGGTGATCAGCAGCCGCCCGACGCGGCCATTGCCGTCGAGAAAGGGGTGGATGGTCTCGAACTGCACATGGGCCAGCGCGATCTTCACCAGCGGAGGCAGCGAGTCGTCCCCGTGCAGGAACTTCTCGAGGTCGCCCAGCGCTTGCGGAACGGCATCATGCGGCGGTGGCACGAAGGCCGCCGTGTTCAGCGTACAGCCGGCCGGGCCGATCCAGTTCTGGGTGGTCCGCAGTTCGCCGGGTTGGAGCCGTCCACCGCGTACGCCACGCATCAGTTCCGCATGGATCTCGCGGATCAGCCGCACCGAGACCGGCAGGTCCGGGAGCCTCGCAAGGCCGTGGTTCATCGCCCGCACATAGTTGACCACCTCGTCCACATCACGAGGCAGGTGCTCGTCGAAGAGTTGCGCTTCGGCCGACAGCAGGTCCTGCAGCGAGCTCTGCGTGCCTTCGATCTGGCTGGAGAGGACCGCCTCCTTGCGCACGTACATCAAGACGAAGAGGTCCGCGTTCGGCAGTGTCAGCACGGAGCCGTCCAGCCGCCCCATCGCGCGGTCGGCTGCCGACAGCAGCGCGGGCAACTCGCCCGTCAGGTCGATGGCGGGTCGTGGCGGCAGCGGCGCAGGCATGAAGGCGCGGTACCCCGTTGGCTGGGAGATGTACCGTCCTGCTCGCGTCGATGACTCGGGGCGGCTCGCCATCCGTATCTCTGCCTTTCACATGGGGTCAAAACGAGTCCATATGATAGCCTGCGTTTAACAAGGAGGGAAGACGCGCCCTTGTGTGAGGCACAGGAAGGCATGGCGCGGCGTCATCACCACGAGGTACGCACTCCCCGCGCCGCCATACGGACTACTCACAGGCGCGCGCCGGGCGGCAGGGGGGTAGCGTGGACCTTCCCGCCACGATCGATGCCCCGGAGCCGCGCATGACCGTCAACACCGAATTCGCCCGGAACGACCTCCTCCGCGCACTGCCCGAGGAGCAACGCCGCCGGATGCTGCCGCGCTTCGACCAGGTCGAGCTGCGCGCCGGTCAGGTGATCGCGGACGTCGGCCGGCGGCCGTCACACGTCTTCTTCCCGACCACCTGCGTGGTGACCATGCACCATGTGCTCGAGGACTGCTTCGCCTCGGCCTTCGCCATCGCGGGCCATGACGGCGCGGTGAGCCTCGATGCGATGTTCAGCGACAAGCCCTCGGCCGACCGCGCGGTCGTGATGCAGGGCGGCGGTGCGCTGCGCATCGACAAGCGCGCGCTGCGCTGGGAGTTCTTCCGCTCGCAGGAAGTGCAGCAGGTGCTGACGCAGTACACCTGGTCGCTGATGGGCTTCGTGGCGCAGACCTCGGTCTGCAACCGTCACCACAGTCTCGACCGGCGCCTGTGCCGCTGGCTGCTGCTGGCGCAGGACCTCTCGATGGGCGACGACCTGACCATCACGCAGGAATCGCTCTCGCAGATGCTCGGCGTGCGCCGCGAGGGCGTGACGCAGGCGGCAGGACGGCTGCAGGCGGCCGGGCTGATCGCGCACCGGCGCGGGCATGTCACCATCGTCGACCGCGCCGGTCTGGAGGCGGCGGCCTGCGAGTGCTACGCGACCTCGCGCCGCGGACCCACGCGCTTGAGCCCCACCATCACGAGGCCCACGACCACGAACACCGCCGACAACCACGCGGCGTTCCTGAGGGCGGCGGGATAGCCGATCTTCGAGACATCGAAGAACGGATAGGGATAGACGCCGGCCATCGCGCCGCGGGCGAACACGTACACGGCATAGGCCGCGGGGAAGGCGAACGTCATCGCGGCGTCGCGCCACTCGAGCGCGCCGCGCGGCACGCGCAGCCACCACAGCAGCACGAAGAGCGGCGGCACGAGGTAATGCAGCGCGAGGTTGCAGGCGAACTCGAGGCCCACCGGATGGTGGATCTTGCGCAGCAGCAGGTGGTAGATGACGCCGACCAGCAGGATGGAGACCGCGGCGGCGGTGACCTTGTCCGGCTCGCGCCACCAACGCCACTGCGCCGAGGCCCGCGGCCCGAGCGCGATGGCGGTCGCCACCATCGCGCACCAGGCATTGGTGAGGATGGTGAAGTAGCCGGTGTACATCATCACGCCGTAGGCCGCGCCGTTGCCGAGCGCGACATGCCGTCCGATGCTGATGAAGGCCTGCACGACGAGCGCGGTCCAGCCGAGCACGGCGAGCGCGAGCGCGAAGCGTCGCAGGGCGGATGTGTCGTTCATCGGGGCTCCTCCTTGGCGGGCAGCGGCGGGAAGCGCAGCAGCAGCAGGGCCGCGACCGCCAGCAGCACGGCATGCACGGTGAGCGCCACGGGATAGCCTTCGCCGGTGTCGACGAGCCGCGCGGTGAACAGCGGCCCGAGGCCGCCGCTCAGCGTGTAGATGCCATAGAAGGTGCCGTAGATGGCGCTGAAGCTGCGGGCGCCGAAGTAGCGGCTGGTGAGGTAGGCGAGCACGTCGACCTCGGCGCCCACCGCGAGGCCGACGAGCAGCGCCGCCACCAGCGCGGCCGTGCCGCCGGCGCCGAGCGCGAGCAGGCTGATGCCGACGATGGGCGCGATGAGGAAAGCCAGCGCCACGCGCGGCGCGAAGTACCGGTCCATCAGCCAACCGGTCGCGAGGCGGCCGGTGGTGACGGCCACGAACAGCAGCGATTGCGCGAGCGCGGCGAGCATCGGCGGCAGGCCGCGCGCGGTGAGCAGCGGCACGAGGTGCAGCATCACGCTCTGCACCGCGAAGCCGATCAGGAAGAAGGTCGCGACCATCAGCCAGTAGCGCGGCATGCGCAGCACGCCCGCGAGCGGGATGCCCGTCGCCTCGACGGGCGCGGCGGTGGCGTCGGCCACGGCGCGCGGCGGATCGCCGTCCGGCATCTGGCCGACCGAGGCGGGGCTGTCGCGCAGCAGCAGCCCGACCACCGGCAGCGCGAGCGCCGCCACGGCCAGCGCCATCAGCAGCCAGGCCTGGCGCCAGCCGTAGGCGCCGATCATCGCCTGCGCGTACAACGGCCAAAGAAATCCGCCGACGCCCACGCCGGAGAGCGCGATGCCGAGGGCGAGGCCGCGGCGGCGGTCGAACCAGAGGGTGATGACGCGCGCGAACGCCACATGGGTGGTGCCCAGCGCGAGCACGGCGAGCAGGAAATATCGCAGGTAGTAGGCCCAGAGCTCGGGCCCCAGCCGCGAGAACGACGCCAGCAGCAGGATCTGGAAGCCGAAGCCGGCGAGCACCACGCGCCGCGCGCCGTAGCGGTCGACGAGCCCGCCCACCGGCGCGGCGAGCAGCGCGCTCGTGAAGGTGATGAAGAGCAGCGCGGTGAAGGTCTCGCTCTGCGTCCAGCCGAACTCGGCGCGCAGCGGCCCGAGGAACACGCCGAAGCTCGCGGGCACCACGGTCGCGATGCCGCAGGCGAGCCCGATGGTCGCGGCGCACAGCACCCGCCAGCCCTGGAACGGCTTGGTCGTCATCGTCCCCCCTCGTCGGCGCCGCGGGGCGCCGGTGCGCCACTCTGCCGCGCTGCTACACTCACCGCAAGACGCGCGCGAACCGGGCCGTCGGAGGGCAACGATGATCTACCTCGTCTACCGCATGCGCCTGACAAGCCGTGCACAGCAGGACATGAAGGGCTTCTGGGCCTGGCTCGAGGAGCGCGAGCGCTGGTTCTACCGCGACCTGCCGTCGGTGAAGGGCGTCCGCTGGTTCAACACGGTGATCGGCGAGAGCTATGTGCTCGAGTGCTGGGCGGCGTTCGAGGACGAGGCGGGCTGGGGCGCGTACCGCACGGGTCTTGCCACGCTGAAGCGCGACGCCGACTGGGAGACGCGCCGCACGAGCCAGGGCGAATGGTGGACCTTCCTCGACTCGCGGATCGTGGGCGATGTGCCCTGCGAGGTCGGCTTCGGTCAGATGGGGGCGAGCAACTCCAGCCATTCGCCGGCGGCGCCCTCGAGCCGCGCGGGCAGCGGCCCCGCGTAGCCCGCGCCCTCGGCGGCGCCCACCGCGACGCTGAGCATCGCGATGCCGGGGGGCAGCCCGCCGGGCGGGCGCGGCCGCGGGCCGGCCTGCGGCGGATAGCCGTCCACCTCGATCAGCCAGTCGCGCGGCAGCTTCACGATGCCGAGCGGGATGCGCGCGTCCGGCGCGAGGCCGAAGGCGTCGTTCACCACCTTGACGAGCACCGGCGAGGGCGCGATGACGGGCGTGGCGAGCGTGCGCGCGTAGAACGCGAGCATCGCGTCGGCGTCGGGGCCGCCCAGGATGGCGATGAACGGCCGGTCGACGCGGTGCGTCGCCGCGCGCAGGTCGAACACCTCGCGCTCGCGCGGCAGGGAGGTGCAATAGAGCAGCTCGCCGGCGGGGCCGATGACCTGCATCGCATGCAGCGCCGGGTCGAAGGGCAGCGGGCGCGGCGGGATCAGCACGCGGAACGGCGTGCCCTCGAGCTCGCGCGCGAGCGCGTAAGGGTCGCGCACCAGCACCTCCATCGCGTTCCAGCCGTAGGACAGGAACGGCAGGCCGGGCGTGGCGGCCTGCTCGACGAAGCGCACCCAGGTGCAGGGCTCGCCGGGCGGACGCAGCCGCAGCCAGCGCCGGCCTTCTGTCGCGGGCGCACCCCAAAGAAAAGCCTCGTCGCGCGACACGGCGCCCTCGGCCTCGACGGGCCAGCCGAACACCTGCGCGTAGGCCTGCGCGGCCGCGACCGGGTCGGGCGCGGTGATGGTGAAGCCGACGATGCGTTGCAGGCCGGGCGGGGGCGGGGCGCCGCGGCCCGGCGTCAACGCTTCCACGCGCCGAAGCAGAACCAGCGGATGCCGGTGGAGAGGCGGCCGGTCTTCTCGGAGGCGACCGGCGCTTCGGGCGCATCGACGGCGGCGCGCCAGGCGTCCTCGCCGAGCGCGGACCACGACGGCACGACATGCTGCAGGTAGTCGCCCGGCGCGAAGCCGGCCGCGGCGACGATGCGCCGCAGGTCCATGGCGCGGAAGGCGCGGTAGAACGGCTCGTTGTTGTAGTGGCCGTCCCAGTCGAGATAGAAGGAATCGTAGGCCGAGAGCTGGTCGGCGGGCGGCAGTTCCATGTGCAGCATCAGCCCGCCCGGGCGCAACACGCGATGCGCCTCGCGCAGCACCTTCGGGATGCCCTTGCGCGGCACCTCGTGCAGGAACATCGAGGAGAACACGACATCGAAGCTCTCGTCCGGGAAGGCGAGCGCTTCGGCGTCCATCTGCCGGAAGTGGATGGCGCGGCCCTGCGAGCGCGCACGGGCCGAGGCGTAGCGCAGGCAGGGCGCGGCGACGTCGATGCCGTGCACCTCGGCCTCGGGGTATACGTCTTTCCAGGCGCCGGTGTTGTGGCCCACGGTGCAGCCCACATCGAGGATGCGGCGCGGCGCGAAGCCGGGATGCCGCGCGCGCACGAAGCGCGCCAGCGACTGGCCGATGTCGTCGAGGTTCGGGCCGAACACGCCGAAGGTGGAGACCGCGAGTCGGTTGTCGTAGACGGCGCCGACGGCGAGGTCGTCCTCGGCGTATTCCTCGACGTAGCTGCCGGGCGAGAGATGGATGTCGATCGCGCTCACCGAGCGCGGCACCTCGAGGTCGGGATCGAGCGTGAGCGAGCCGAGCGGCGCAGCGGCCTTGGCGCCGCCACCGCCGGCGGCGGCGAGCGCCGCCGCCTTGCGCTGCAGCGCGTCGCCGGCGCGCTCGATGGCGGGCCGGATCGCCTGGTAGACCATCTCCTGCGAGCTGACGCGCAACGCGGAATAGAACTGGAACGCCTCGCGGCCGCGCATCGCGGCGTGGATGGTCTCGGGCTCGGCGTCGGCGGCGAGCCGCGGCGCGACGGCCCGCCCATAATCGCGCCGCATCTCGCCGGCGACCGTCTCGAACACATGGCGACGCAGCCCCGAGACGAAATCGGCGCGCGCCTTTTCATCGCGGCGCAGCGGCAGGCGCAGGTCGTGGCGCAAGCTCAGCACGGGAGCGCGTCTCAGACCTTGACCACGCCCTGCCGCGCGATCGGCAGCGCGCGCAGGCGCTTGCCGGTGGCGGCGAAGATCGCGTTGGCGAGCGCGGGGCCGACCACCGCGGTGCCGGGTTCGCCCATGCCGCCCGGCGCCTCGGTGCTGTCGAGCAGCACCACGTCGATGTGCGGCGACTCGTGCAGGCGCAGCAGGCGGTAACGGTCGAAGTTCTTCTCCTGCACCTGGCCGCCCTTGAGGGTGATCTCGCCCCACAGCGCGGCGGTGAGGCCGAACAGGATGCTGCCCTCGACCTGCTGGTCGACGATGTTCGGGTTGACCATGCGGCCGCAGTCGACCGCGCAGGTGATGCGGTGGACCTTGAGCGCGCCGCCCGTGACGGACACCTCGACGACCTGCGCCATGTAGGTGCCGTAGCCCTCCATCAGCGCGATGCCTTGGTGGTGGCCGGCCGGCGCCTTGCCCCAGCCGGCCTTCTGCGCCGCGGCGTCGAGCACGCGCTTGAAGCGCGGCTGCTTGTCGAGCAGCGCGGCGCGGAACGCGTAGGGATCCTTGCCGGCCGCATGCGCGAGCTCGTCCATGAAGCTCTCGGCGACGAAGCAGTTGAGCGAGTGGCTGACCGAGCGCCAGTAGCCGACGTCGATGCCGACCTCTTCGCGGTTGTAGTCGACCGCGACGTTCGGCACGTCGTAGGGATAGTTGGCCGCCGCTTCGACGGCGAAGGGGTCGACCGCGTTCTCGACCACCGCGGGGAACATGCGCGCGGTGATGGAGGGACTGGTGAGGTGCAGCTGCCAGGCGACGAGCTTGCCGCCGGCGTCGAAGCCGCCCGCGACCTCGTCGTGGGCCGGCGGCCGGTAGGTGTCGTGGGTGGTGTCGTCCTCGCGGCTCCAGATGAGCTTCACGGGCTTGCCGACGGCCTTCGAGGCCTCGACCGCGGCGGGGATGTAATCGACCTCGAGCCGTCGGCCGAAGCCGCCGCCGAGCAGCGTGGTGTGGATGCGCACCTGCTCGGGCTTGAACCCGAGCAGGGTCGCCACCGCGCCCTGCGCGATGGTCTGGGTCTGCGTGTTGACGTGGATGTCGGCGCCGTCGGCGCGCACGTCGGCGGTGCAGTTCTGCGGCTCGAGCGTGGCGTGCGCGAGCAGCGGCAGTTCGTAGGTGGCGCGCACCACCTTGGCGGCGCCCTTGAGCGCCGCGGCGGCGTCGCCGTCGCTGCGCACCGGCTTGCCCGGGCGCGCCGCGGCCGCGCGCAGCTTGGCGCGGATGGCGGCGTTGTCGAGCGCGGCGTTCGGGCCCGCGTCCCAGCGGATGGCGACGGCGGCGAGCGCCTTCTTGGCCTGCCACCAATGGTCGGCGACCACCACGACGCCGCTCGCCGTCGCGAGCACCTTGCGTACGCCCGGCATCGCCTCGGCGGCCTTGGCGTCGAAGGAGACGAGCTTGCCGCCGAGCGCCGGCGGCTGGGCGAGCGCGGCGTGCAGCATGCCCGGCAGCTTGACGTCGATGCCGTACACGGCGCTGCCGTCGACCTTGGAGGCGGTGTCGAGGCGCGGCTGCGGCTTGCCGACCGTGGTGAAATCTTTGGGGTCCTTGAGCGCGACCTTGTCGGGGACGGGCAGCTTGGCGGCGGCCTCGGCGAGCTGGCCGTAGGTCAGCCGCTCGCTGCCGTGCAGCACCGCGCCGTCCTCGACCTTGAGCGCGGCCTCCTTGACGCCCCAGTGCGCGGCGGCCGCCTGCACGAGCATGGTGCGCGCCTGCGCGCCGGCCTTGCGCAGTTTCTCCCAGGCGTCGCGCACGCTGGTGCTGCCGCCGGTGATCTGCGCGCCGAGCAGCGCGTTGAGGTAAGCGGCGCCGACCGGCGCGGACTCGACCTGGATGCGCGAGGGCGCGATGCCGAGCTCCTCGGCGATCAGCTGGGTGAGCGCGGTGTAGACGCCCTGCCCCATCTCGGAGCGGTCGACGAGCACGGTGATGCGGTCGTCGCCGCCGATGCGCAGCCAGGCCACGGGCTGGCCGCCGGCGCCGCCGAGCGCGGCGGGCTTGGCGCAGCCGCCGAGGGTGATGCCGAGCACGAGGCCGCCGCCGGCGAGCGCGGAGGCCTTCAGGAAGTCGCGGCGCGTGGTGGCGGGCAGGGCGTCGGCGATGTCGGGTCGCGGGTCCATGGCTTCAGCCCTCCTTCGTGGCCGGCGCGGCGGCGGGCGCGGCCTTGGCGCGCAGCAGGTCGGCGGCGCGGTGCACGGCCTTGCGGATGCGCGAGTAGGTGCCGCAGCGGCAGATGTTGCCGGCGAGCGCGTCGTCGATGTCCGCGTCGGTCGGTTGCGGGTTCTTGGCCAGCAGCGCGCTGGCGGACATGATCTGGCCGGACTGGCAGTAGCCGCACTGCGGCACGTCGAGCTCCATCCAGGCCTGCTGCACGGCGTGCGAGCGGTCGGGCGAGAGGCCTTCGATGGTGGTGACGGCGGCGCTGCCCACCGAGGACAGCGGCACCACGCAGGAACGCACCGGCTGGCCGTCGACATGCACGGTGCAGGCGCCGCACAGCGCCTGTCCGCAGCCGAACTTGGTGCCGGTCAGGCCGAGGTGGTCGCGCAACACCCACAGCAGGGGGGTGTCGGGGGCGGCGTCGGTCTCGAGCGGCTTACCGTTGACGTCGATCGTGGTCATGTCTCGGCTCCCCACAGCAGGCGTGGACGGGAGCCGATACTTAGCGCCGAAAGACGCCGGTTTTCAAGGGCTGCGAGAGCCGGCCGAGGGCGAACGTGACTCCCTCTGAAAGCGCGATTTTCCGAGTACGCGGCCACTCGCCGCGCAGCACCAACGCGAGCACCGATTGCGGCGACAGGTCGATGCTCATGTCCCGGTTCTCAAGGCGGGTGAATTGCAGCGCCGGGAGATCCGCTGCGGCGACTCCTCCGCGTCGGTTGCGATGGCGGGCCCGAGCCCGACAAGGCCGAGGCACGCGGCGACCCGCGCGACCCGTCCCAACGTCCGAAGCGTGGGCGTCATGGGGGGCGGAGTCTACAATAGAGACATGAACGGCAGCAGGTGCGGAGAGACACCTTTCGAGGTCATCGTGGTGGGTGGCGGTCATGCCGGCACCGAGGCCGCGTTGGCGGCTGCCCGCATGGGCCGTCGCACCCTGTTGCTGACCCAGAGCATCGAGACCCTGGGGCAGATGAGCTGCAACCCCGCCTTCGGGGGCATCGGCAAGGGGCACCTGGTCCGCGAGATCGACGCGCTCGGCGGGGCGATGGCGCGGGCCGTCGACCGGGCCGGCATCCAGTTCCGCACCCTCAACGCGAGCAAGGGTCCGGCAGTGCGCGCCACCCGCGCCCAGGCCGACCGCCGCCTCTACCGGCAGGCCATCCGCAGCGTGCTCGAGAACCAGCCCGGCCTGTCGCTCTTCCAGCAGGAGGTCGCGGACCTCCGGGTGGAAGGCGGGCGGGTCACGGGGGTGGTGACGGTCAGCGGCATCGTGTTCGAGGCCCCCGCCGTGGTGCTCACCGTCGGCACCTTCCTCGGGGGTCGGATGCATGTCGGTCTCGACCAGCATGCCGGGGGTCGCGCGGGCGATCCGCCGTCCAATCGGCTGGCCGCCCGGCTGCGCGAATTGCCGCTGCGGGTGGGCCGTCTCAAGACCGGTACGCCGCCCCGTATCGACGGCCGCAGCATCGATTTTTCGGTGATGGCGCCGCAGTACTCGGATGAGCCGCGGCCGGTGTTTTCGTTCCTAGGGCGAGCCGAAGAGCATCCAAAGCAGGTTCCTTGTTTCATCACTGCGACAAATGAGCAGACCCATGCCCTGATCCGGGCAGGCAGCGACCGCTCGCCGATGTACACCGGCAAGATCGAGGGCGTGGGCCCGCGCTACTGCCCGTCGGTCGAGGACAAGGTCCAGCGTTTCGCCGACAAGACCTCCCACCAGATCTTCGTCGAGCCCGAGGGTCTCGACACCCACGAGGTGTATCCGAACGGCATCTCGACCAGCCTGCCCTACGACGTGCAGGTGGCGTTCGTGCGCAGCATCCGCGGCTTCGAGCAGGCGCACATCACCCGCCCGGGCTATGCCATCGAGTACGACTACTTCGACCCCCGCGACCTGCACCCGACCCTCGAGACCCGCGCCATCGGCGGGCTCTACTTCGCCGGCCAGATCAACGGCACGACGGGCTACGAGGAGGCGGGTGCCCAGGGCCTGATCGCCGGGCTCAACGCCGCCCGCCAAGTGCGCGACGAGACCCCCTGGGTGCCGACCCGCAGCGAGGGCTACCTCGGGGTGTTGGTCGACGACCTCGTCACCCGCGGGGTCACCGAGCCCTACCGCATGTTCACCAGCCGCGCCGAGCACCGCCTGCTGCTGCGCGAGGACAACGCCGACCTGCGCCTCACCGAGCGGGGACGCGAACTCGGCTTGGTGGACGACGAGCGCTGGACCTTCTTCTGCCGCAAGCGGGATGCCGCCGAGGCCGAGGTCGCGCGGCTCGGCCGGTTGCGGGTGCAGGGGGTCAGCGCCTTCGACCTGCTGCGCCGGCCGGAGGTCGACTACGACGAGCTCGCCGGCCTGACCGGTGCCCCGTCGCCGCTCGCCGAGCTCGCCGCCCTCGATGACCGCCTGCCTGCGGCGGTGCGCCTGCAGGTCGAAGTGCGCGCCAAGTACGCCGGCTACATCGAGCGCCAGCAGGACGAGATCGAGCGCCAGCGCCACCACGAATCCCTGCCGCTGCCCGGCGACCTCGATTACGCTGCCGTCACCGGGCTGTCGACCGAGGTGCGTCAGCGGCTCGCCGCCGCCCGCCCCGGCACCCTCGGCCAAGCCTCGCGCCTGCCGGGCGTCACCCCGGCCGCCGTGTCTGTCCTGCTCATCCACCTGAAGCGCCGGGCCACCGGCTGAGAGACCCCATGACCCAGATGCCTGCCTCGACCACCCGCGTCCTCCTCGCCCGTCGCCCGACCGGCGCGCCCGTGCCAGAGGATTTCCGCATCGTCGAGGAGCCCCTCGCGCCGCTCGCCGACGGCCAGCTGCGGGTGCGCGGCCAGTGGCTGTCGCTCGATCCTTATATGCGTGGCCGCATGAGCGACGCGAAGTCTTATGTCAAACCCGTCGAGATCGGCGGCGTGATGTGCGGCGAGGTGGCGGGCGAGGTCATCGAGTCGCGCCACTCCGGTTTCGCGGTCGGCGACCTGGTCGGTGGCGACATGGGCTGGCAGACCGTCGCCACCAGCGACGGCAAGGGCCTGCGCAAGCTGATGCCGGGCGTGCCGCCCGAGAAGCAGCTGTCGGTCTGCGGCATGCCGGGCGTCACCGCCTGGTGCGGCCTGTTGCTCATCGGCGAACCGAAGCCCGGCGAGACCGTCGTCGTCTCGGGCGCGGCCGGTGCGGTCGGCAGCGTCGTCGGCCAGATCGCCAAGCTCAAAGGTTGCCGCGCGGTCGGCATCGCCGGCGGCGCCGACAAGTGCCGTCACGTGGTCGAGGACCTGGGCTTCGACGCCTGCATCGACTACAAGGCCGGCCGCCTGCGCGAGGACCTCAAGGCCGCCACGCCCGACGGCATCGATGTCTACTTCGACAACGTCGGCGGCGAGATCCTCGACACCGTGCTCGCGCGCATGAACCCGTTCTCGCGCCTGCCGGTCTGCGGCCTCATCTCGCAGTACAACGCCACCGAAGCCTACGGCCTGCGCAACTTCCGCAGCGTGCTCGTCAACCGCATCAAGGTGCAGGGCTTCATCGTGTTCGACTTCGCCTCGCGCTACCCGGAGGCCGTCAAGGAGCTCGCCGGCTGGTGGGCCGCCGGCAAGCTCAAGCACTTCGAGACGGTCGCGGAGGGCATCCAGGCCGCGCCCGCCGCGTTCATCGGCATGCTGCGCGGCGCCAACACCGGCAAGCAGCTCGTGAAACTATCCTGACGTCTCTTTGTCGAAGTACCGGTTTTCCTTGCCAAGGGGGTGTGAGATGGAAGGTTTCTCCGTTGTCCTCGTGCTCGTCTTCGCGATCATCGTCATCGCGACGCGCGCGTTCCTCACCGTGCCGCAGGGCTTCGAGTTCACGCTCGAGCGCTTCGGCAAGTTCCGCAAGGTGCTGACGCCGGGCTTCCACGTCATCATCCCGGTGGTCGAGCGTGTCGGCCAGAAGATCAACATGATGGAGCAGGTGCTCGACGTGCCGCGCCAGGAGGTCATCACCAAGGACAACGCGATGGTCGCCATCGACGCCGTGGTGTTCTACCAGGTGCTCGACGCCGCCAAGGCCGCCTACGAGGTCGACAACCTGCGCCTCGCCATCATCAACCTCACGATGACCAACATCCGCACGGTCGTCGGCTCGATGGACCTCGACGAGACGCTCTCCAAGCGCGACGAGATCAACCACCGCCTGCTCAAGGTCGTCGACGACGCCACCACGCCCTGGGGCGTGAAGTGCACGCGCATCGAGATCAAGGACATCAGCCCGCCGTCCGACCTCGTCGAGTCCATGGGCCGCCAGATGAAGGCCGAGCGCGACAAGCGCGCCAACATCCTCGACGCCGAGGGCTTCCGCGCCGCCGCCATCCTCAAGGCCGAGGGCGAGAAGCAGTCCGCGGTGCTCAAGGCCGAGGGCGAGAAGGAGGCCGCGTTCCGCGCCGCCGAGGCCCGCGAGCGCCTCGCCGAGGCCGAGGCGCGCGCCACCGAGATGGTGTCGCAGGCCATCGCCAAGGGCGACGTGCAGGCCATCAACTACTTCGTCGCCCAGAAGTACGTCGAGGCGCTCAAAGACATCGCCACCTCGCCCAACCAGAAGGTGTTCATGATGCCCGTCGAAGCCACGGGCATCCTGGGCGCCATCGCCGGCGTCGCCGAGCTCACCAAGGACAGCGTCGGCCGTGCGGCCGGCGGCGAGCGCCGATGATCGCCCTGCTCACCTCCTTGCACTGGTGGCAGTGGCTGGTGTTCGCGGTCGCGCTGGCCGCGCTCGAGACGCTCATCCCCGGTGCCGTCATGATCTGGTTCGCGGCCTCCGCCGCGCTCATCGGCCTGCTGTTGGTGGTCATCCCGATGCCCTGGCAGTGGCAGTGGGTGCTGTGGGCCGTGCTCGGCCTCGCCGCGATGTTCTGGTACCGCGGCTACAAGCGCACCCGGCCGGACTACAGCGAGCAGCCCACGCTCAACCAGCGCGGCCTGCAGTATGTCGGCCAGTCGTTCGAGCTCGTCGAGCCCATCGAGAACGGCAGCGGCAAGGTGCGCATCGGCGATGGCGTCTGGAAGGTGAGCGGCCCCGCGCTCGCGGCGGGCACCGTGGTGCGCGTCACCGGCGCCGACGGCGCGGTGCTGGCGGTGCAGAAGGCGGAGTAGGGCGGGGGCGCCACGAGGCGGCGCGCCGCATCATCGACATCCCGGCCCTACCGGACCAGATCACACGCCGCCCTGAGGTCCGCGTGCTCGAATGCCGACGCCATGCGTGTCAGCTCCGGTTTTGACAGTCCGAACCGTGCGCCCTCCTCCCTCCACGTGGCGACGGCCGCCCCTACAGACGCCGCGATGTCGCGCGCCCGCCCGTCATCCAACCCGAAATACGCCGCGACCGTCATGGCCAGGTCGAGCGACGCGGTGCCGTCGTCCTCGTTGATGGCGGTGGTCAGGATCCGCGGCTTGATGTCCACCGGGACCGGGTTCAGGTCGTATGCGGGAGACAGCCGCCACCCGGTCGCATCCGGATACAGGAAGCCGTGGTTCCTCAAATGGTCATCCGTGTTCGAGATCAGGATGTTGAAGACCATGCGACGCCACAGCGCCTGGATGTCCGCCTTCGGCGCGGCGCCGTGCTGCCGCAGCGCATCGGCTATCTCCATGTAGCTGCGCGTCTGGTTGTCCCGCGCATCCAGCATGCTCATCGATGACAGGAAGGGGACACGGCGACCGTCTCCCCGATCAAAACGCCGCACGATGAGGACGGGTCTTCCACCCACCGCCTCGATACGCGCATCCGCGACAGCGATGCCTGCCTTCCTTGCCAGTGACAAGGCCACCATTTCCCAAGCGACGGTGTTGTACTCATCGTCACGATGCGGGAACTTGGCGATGGCCAGATGGCCGTCGTGGTCGCGCACCGAGGCCTTCGGTCGCGCACCTCCCAGCGATGAACCCGGCGCGAGGAGCAGACGGAGGTCCTCTTCGGTATCGTCGTCGTCAGCGACGCGCTCGGCCGCGGAGAGAAGCCGCGGAAGCTCGGCGAAGGGCGGTGTGCGCTTTGCATCAGGCTCGCGCAGGAACGGGCCGCCCTCGTGTTCCGCGAAACGCAGTGCGCCCTGCCGCGCCTCGTCATCGACGAGCAGCAGGTAGTCGATCTCCTGCAACGTGCGCGGGGTCTGCTGCGCGTGCTCCGCGCGGCGCCGTTCCATGCGACGCATGAGCACGCGGCCCCATCGATCGGGCGCGGAATCCCCGATGGCACCGAACATCGGGAGGTCGGCCGCGGTGTGGAAGGGTCCGGGACCGAGCTTGAGCGCAGGTTCCAGGGAGAAGCGTGCCGGGTTTTCGAGCCAGGCCGCGTCGTACTCGAATGTGGCGGTTTCGCGGCCTTTGCGCGAGCGGCTCCACAGGCGTCCCGTCAGGTGCGGCACGCCGTCGAGATCCACATAGACGAGGATCTCGCGATCCATCATGCCCCCGGGTCTGTCTTGACGCTCTTGCGGGGACGGGGCGTCCGGATCCGTTTGGGCAGGAGCTCTTCGTCGAGCTGAAGACCGGCCGGATCGTTCCTGAGGTCGGCGACCTCGGCGAGCCGCTCGATCATCCCGAGCACGAACAGCACGGTCGCGTAGTGGCCGAATGCGACGGAAGGGTCGCCCTTCTCGATCTTGTTGAGCGTCACCCTGCTGATCGAGGCACGCTCGGCGGCGATGGCGACGGAAATGCGCCGCCGTAGCCGCCCGTCACGAATGTCATGGCCAAGCTTGTGCAACGCCCTGCGAACCGGGATGGGA
>RFTM01000041.1 GCA_009923475.1 Gammaproteobacteria bacterium
CCTGAGCAGCTCGCCGAAGGCACGCTGATCTCGCATCTCCTCGAGCTGCGCGACCGGCTGCTGCGCGCCTTCATCGCCGTGATGGTGGCGTTCGCGCCCCTGGCGTTCTATGCCAACGAGGTGTTCACCATCGTCGCGCAGCCGCTCATCGCGAAGCTGCCCGAAGGCTCCTCGCTCATCGCCACCAGCGTCATCTCGCCGTTCATGACGCCTTTCAAGCTGTCGTTCTTCGTCGCGCTGTTCGCCGCGATGCCCTACGTGCTCTACCAGGTGTGGGCCTTCGTCGCGCCCGGCCTCTACCGCCGCGAGAAACGCTTCGCGCTGCCGCTGCTGGTATCGGCCATCGTGCTCTTCTACATCGGCGTGGTGTTCGCCTACTACGCCGTGTTCCCGGTGATGTTCGAGTTCTTCGCGAGCACCACTCCGCAGGGCGTGCGCATGATGACCGACATCAACAGCTACATGGACTTCGTGCTGACCATGTTCTTCTGCTTCGGCCTCGCCTTCGAGGTGCCCGTGGTGGTGGTGCTGCTGGTGCTCACCGGGATGGTGCGCGTCGAGAAGCTCGCCGAGTCGCGGGGCTACGTGCTGATCGCGATCTTCATCGTCGCCGCCATCCTCACCCCGCCGGATGCCGTCTCCCAGACCATCATGGCCGTGCCCATGTACCTGCTCTACGAGGGCGGACTGGTGATGGCCCGGCTGATGAACCGCATGCGCGGCGTCGACCAGGCCACCGCCGACGCCTGAGGCGCGACACCTCCCTCGGGCGCCGCCTTGCCCCGGCCGCCGGGGGTGGCGCAAACTCCCCGCTCCAAGGGGGAGACACCATGAACGATCCTACGGGCAAGACCTTTCTCGGCCACCCGCGCGGCCTCGCCACGCTCTTCATGACCGAATTCTTCGAGCGCTTCACCTACTACGGGATGCGCGCGCTGCTCGTGCTCTTCCTGGTGGCCGCCACCACCGACGCCAACCCGGGCTTCGGTCTCGACGACGAGACCGCCGGCGCCATCTACGGGCTCTACGCCGGCGCCGTGTTCCTGTTCTCCCTGCCCGGCGGCTGGATCGCCGACCGCCTGATCGGCCAGCGGCGCGCCGTGTTCTGGGGCGGACTTTTCATCGCAGCCGGCAACTTCACGCTCGCGATCCCGGGCGCTCCGGGCATCTTCTACCTCGGCCTCGCGCTCATCGTCATCGGCGTGGGCCTGCTCAAGCCCAACATCTCTGCCATGGTCGGCGCCCTCTACGAGGGCCAGCCGGGCGCACGCCGCGACGCCGGCTTCTCCATCTTCTACATGGGCATCAACCTCGGCGCGATGATCGCGCCGCTCATCACGGGCACCATCGGCGAGTCCTGGAACTGGCGCGCCGGGTTCTTCTGCGCCGGCGCCGCCACACTGATCGGCGTGCTGCAGTACCGCATGACGGAGCATCACCTCGGCGATGCCGGCCTGCCGCCCCAGGGCATCTCGGCAGCCGAGCGCGCGAGCAGCTGGCGCAAGGTCGTCATCGGCGCCGCCATCATCATCGCGCTCGCCGCGCTGCTCTTCTCGGGTGTGGTCCCCATCAGCGTCACGGCGCTCGCCCAGCTGTTCGGCATCGGCATGACGCTGCTCGGCTTCGGGTTCTTCATCGGCGTCCTCGTGTTCGGCGGGCTCGACGCCGACGAGAAGAAGCGCGTGCTCATGATCATGCTGTTCTTCGTCTGCGCCCTGCTCTTCTGGGCCGGCTTCGAACAGGCGGCCACCACCTTCAACCTGTTCGCGCAGGACTACACCGACCGCTCCTGGCTCGGCCACCTGTTCGCCGACAACGAGCATCCGGCCTCCTGGTACCAGTCGGCCAACGCAGTGTTCGTCGTGGTCTTCGCGCCGTTCTTCGCGTGGATGTGGGTGGCGCTCGGCAAGCGCAACCTCGATCCCTCCTCGCCCGCCAAGTTCGGCCTCGCCATGCTGCTGCTCGGCGCCGGCTTCCTCGTGATCATGCTCGCCGCACAGCTCGTCGTGTCCTCGGGCGGCAAGGTCGCGCCGACCTGGCTGCTGCTCACCTACCTGCTGCACACCTTCGGCGAGCTCTGCCTCTCGCCGGTCGGCCTCTCGAACGTCACCAAGCTCGCGCCCAAGCGCTATGTCGGCCAGATGATGGGCACCTGGTTCCTCGGCTCCGCCGTCGGCAACACGCTCGCCGGGCTCATCGGCGGCCATGTGGGCGCCTCGGAGGCCGCTGCGATGCCCGCACAGTTCCTGCAGATGTGCTTCATCGCCGGTGCGTTCGGCCTGCTGCTGATCGTCACCTCGCCCTGGCTCAAGAAGCTCACGGGTGAAGTGAAGTGAGCGCCGTGCCGGGCACGGCGTCCGGCGCGCTGCCGCCGCAGCTGACCTTCCGCGCGGTCGCGCTCGCGATCGTGCTGGCGATGGTTCTCGCGGCGGCGAACACCTACCTCGGGCTCTTCGCGGGCATGACCATCGCCTCGGCGATCCCGGCGGCGGTGGTCTCGATGGCCGTGCTGCGCGCCCTCGGCGGCGGCGGCATCCTCGAGAACAACATCGTGCAGACCGGCGCCTCGGCCGGCTCCTCGATCGCCTCGGGCGTGATCTTCACCATACCCGCCCTCGTCATCCTCGGGTTCTGGCAGGACTTCCGCTATTCCTGGGTGCTCGCCATCGCGGGCCTCGGCGGCATCCTGGGCGTGCTGTTCTCGGTGCCGCTGCGCCGCGCGCTGATCGTCGAGCAGAAGCTGGCGTTCCCCGAAGGACAGGCCGCCGCCGAGGTGCTCAAGGCCGGCGAGAACCCCGCGCAGGGCATCCGCATCCTCGGCGTCTCCGCGCTCGGCGGCGCCTCGGCGAAGCTCGCCGCGGCCAGCGGCCTCAAGCTCATCCCCGACACCGCGGCGAGCGCCGGGTTCTTCGGCAAGTACCTCGCCTATTTCGGCACCAACCTCTCGCCGGCGCTGATCGGCGTGGGTTACATCGTCGGCCTCAACGTCGGCATCGTGGTGCTGGCCGGCGCGATGCTCTCCTGGAACATCGCCATCCCGCTCTACGTCGCCAGCGTGCTCCCCGGCAACGCCGAGCTCGCGCAGGCAGCCGCCGGCCTGCCCGCCGAGGACATCGCGGGCCTCGTCTGGTCGAAGCAGATCCGCTACCTCGGCGTCGGCGCGATGCTGGTCGGCGGCCTGTGGGCGCTGGTGTCGCTGCGCCATTCGCTCGCCTCCGGCATCAAGAGCGGCCTCGCCGCCGCGCGCGCCAGCGCCGCCGGCGTCGCCGTCGCGCACACCGAGCAGGACCTGCCCATGAAGTCCGTGCTCGTCGGCATCCTGCTCTTCACGCTGCCGTTGCTCGCCCTCTACCAGGTCATCGTCGGCTCGCTCGCCGTCAGCCTGCCGATGACGGTCATCATGATCGTCGCGGGATTCCTGTTCTGCTCCGTGTCGGCGTACATGGCGGGCCTCGTCGGGTCGTCCAACAACCCGGTGTCGGGCATCACCATCGCCACCATCCTGTTCTCGGCGGTGATGCTGCTGCTCATGATGGGCAAGGACAGCGCCATCGGCCCCGTCGCCGCGGTGATGATCGGCGCGGTGGTGTGCTGTGCCGCCTGCATCGCCGGCGACAACCTGCAGGACCTCAAGTGCGGCTACATCGTCGGCGCGACGCCCTGGCGCCAGCAGGTCATGCTCGCCATCGGCGCCGCCAGCAGCGCGCTCGTCATGGCGCCGGTGCTCAACCTGCTGGCCGACGCCTACGGCATCGGCACCGCGACGCCCGAGCATCCGAAGCCGCTGCCTGCGCCGCAGGCCAACCTCATGGCCTCGGTCGCCAAGGGCCTCTTCGGCGGCCATCTCCCCTGGGACATGATCGCCATCGGCGCCCTGGTGGGCATCGCCATCATCGTGCTCGACGAGGCGCTCAAGTCCCGCGGCTCGAAGTTCCGCACACCGGTGCTCGCGGCGGCGGTCGGCATCTACCTGCCGCTCGAGCTCATGACGCCGATCTTCATCGGCGGAGTGATCGCGCATCTCGTCGAGCGCCACCTGCGCGCCAAGGGCGCGGATGAGGCTGGCCTCGAGCGCGCCAACCGCAAGGGCCTGCTGTTCGCCGCCGGCATGATCACCGGCGAAGCGCTGATGGGCATCGGCATCGCGGTCCCGATCGTCACCTCCGGCAGCGCCGATGTGCTGGCGTTGCCCGAGTCGCTGCGCTTCGGCGAGGGGCTCGGATTGGCGGTGGTCGCCGCGCTCGCCTGGTGGCTCTACCGCACCGCCACCGGCCGCGACCGGGCCGACGCCGCGCCGCGCTGAGCCGTCCTTGACCGCGTCATCGGCGGCGTCGGCGCACCGTGCGAGGCTCATCCTCTGCCTCGCGACGGTCTACCTCGTCTGGAGCTCGTCCTACCTCGTCACCAAGATCGGCGTCAGCGCCTTGCCGCCGTTCCTGTTCGGCAGCGTGCGCTTCCTGCTCGGCGGGGCGCTGCTGTTCGCCGTGTCGCGCATCCTCGCGGTGCGGTGCGGCGCGGCGCCGCTGCCGCTCGTCGATGCCGCCGAGTGGCGTCATCTGCTGGTCGTCGGCTTCTGCACGGTGCTGGTGTCGAACGGCTTCAACGTCTGGGGGATCCAGCATGTGGCCTCCAACGAGGCCGCGCTGCTCAACGTCGCCTCCACCTTCCTCATCACCTTCCTCGGCACGCTCGGCCGCCGCGCCCACCCGGTCTCGGGCCGCGTGCTCGTCGGCCTGCTGCTCGGCGTGGCGGGGTTGGCGCTCGTCATCGACCCGTTCGCCGCGCCGGCGGGCGGACGCGCGGCCACCGCATCGCTGCACCTGCTCGCCGAGCTCGCCATCCTCGTCGGTTGCCTCGGTTGGGCGACCGGCACGATCTACCAGCGCAACGCGCCCATGCGCCTCGACCTGATGGGCTTCACCGGCCTGCAGATGATGCTCGGCGGCCTGATGCTGGCGGTGCCGGCGCTGCTCGCGGGCGACCTGCACCGCTGGGACTGGGCGCCGACCGGCCTCGCCGCGCTCGCCTGGATGACGCTGATGAGCTCCTGCATCGCCTACACGGCCTACGCCTGGCTGTCGGTGCACGCCACGCCCGCGCAGACCGGCAGTTTCGGGCTCGCGGTGCCGGCGCTGGCGGCGCTGCTCGGCTGGTGGGTGCTCGGCGAGCGGCTGACGGCCGCGCAGTCGCTCGGTATGGCGGTGATCCTCGCCGGCGTGCTGCTCGTCAATTGGCCGCGCGCTGCGGGCAGCGCGCCACCAACGGCTCCGCGCGCAGGCGCGTGAGGTCGACGGCCTCGGCCACGCGGCGCTCGGCCGGCGGGAAGCGGATGACCGCCACCATGTTGGCGCCCTTCGCGTCGCGGATGTTGGTCAGGCCCTCGTAGCGCAGCAGCACACGGTCCGCCTTCCGGTACGAGACCTCGATGTAGGGCAGGAACCAGCCGAACACGCCCGAGAGGTTGAGGCGGATCACGCTCGCGGCCGCGCCCTCGACCGTGGCGTCGTGGTGCTTGCGGACCTTGAAGGTCAAAGAATCGAGGCGGCTCGGCACCAGGAACGGGAAGCGCACCGTCTTGCCGGCCTCCAGTTCCTGCCAGTGCCTGCGCACGAACTCGTCGAAGCCGGCGTCCGACACGATGGCCGCGCCGGCGGGCACGGCCGCCTCGCGCTGCGGCGAGCGGGCGTCCTCCTTGACGAACACCCGCGGGCCCGCGGGCGTGCGGCGCAGCCCCTCGACATGGCCGCTGCGCGCGTCGATGAGCTTGAACTCGGGCTGCTCGCGCGACGCGCCATACGCGAGCTCCTTGCGGGCGAACGCGGGGCCGTCGGCGGAGCAGCGGTAGAGCACGATACGCTCCTCACCGACCGAGCCGGCGTCGCGCACATGGTGCGATTCGACGTAGAGCAGCCGCCCGTCGTCGCGCGCGCGCATAGCCGTTGAAGGCGATGTCGGCGGCCGCGGCCATCGACGGCGCGGCGAGGCACGCCGTCGCGAGGACCAGCGCGGCTCCCGCCCGCGCCCGCGCCCGCGCCCGCGGCACCGCAGCGCCGCTCAACGGCCGAGGCGCTCGAGGCCCTTGGGACCGATCAGCCACGAACCCACCCAGCCGGTGATGCTGACGATCACCGCGCCCCAGAGCGCCGGCCAGAAGCCGTCGATGTCGAAGCCCGGGATGATCTTGGCGACCAGCAGCAGCATCGCGGCGTTGACCACCAGCAGGAAGAGCCCGAGCGTCACCAGCATGATCGGGAAGGTGAGCACCACGGCGATCGGGCGGACGAAGGCGTTGACCACGCCGAGCAGCGCGGCCGCCAGCAACAAGGTCGGCGCGTCCTTGATCGAGATGCCGTCGACCCAGGTCGAGGCCAACCACAGCCCGAAGGCGGCGATCACCGCCCGCAAAATGAAACCGGTCATGCAAGACCCTCCTCTGCGATGTTCCCCTTGCCCGATTCTGCCACCGCGCTATCCTCGGCGCGGGCCTTTCGACCTGCATTCCTCAAGGGGGTTCCGCCATGGCTGCTGATGTCGTCTCCGCCGGTCTCGCGCCGGTCTTCGTCGTGATGCTGCTCGCGCTGCTCGAATACTTCGGGTTCGCGATGGCCGTCGGCCGCGCCCGCTACCGCTACGGCGTCAAGGCGCCCGCCACCGCCGGCAACGAGGACTTCGAGCGCGTCTACCGCGTGCAGATGAACACCCTCGAGCTGCTCGCCATCTTCCTGCCCTCGCTCTGGGCGTTCGCGATCTTCGTGAGCCCGATGTGGGCCGCCGGCCTCGGCGTCGTGTTCATCATCGGCCGCCTGCTCTTCTTCACCGGCTACGTGAAGGCCGCGGAGAAGCGCAGCCTCGGTTTCGGGCTGTCGATGTTCCCGACGCTGTTCCTGCTGATCGGCGGGCTGTTCGGCGCGGCGCGCGCGATGCTCGGCTGACGGTCCCGCGCCGCGGCGGCGGCCGGCTCAGCGGTCGCCGCGCAGCGCCACCCAGACCACAGGCAGCAGCGACGCGAAGATGATGACCAGCGTCACGATGCCGAAGTTGTCGCGGATGATGGGGATGTTGCCGAACAGATAACCGCCGATCGTGAAGGTCAGCACCCACGACACCGCACCCAGCACGTTGAAGGTCTGGAAGCGCCCGTAGTGCATCCGGCCGACGCCGGCGACGAACGGCGCGAAGGTGCGCAGGATCGGCAGGAAGCGCGACAGCACGATGGTCTTGCCGCCGTGCTTCGCGAAGAACGACTCGGTGCGCTGCAGGTATTCCAGCTTCAGCAGCCGGTAACGGCCGCTGAACGCAGGGGGTCCTATGAATTTCCCGATGGCGTAGTTGCAGCTGTTGCCGAGGATGGCCGCGACGATCAGCAGCCCGATCACCACCGGCAGCTGCAGCGTGCCGCTGGTGTCGATCGCGACCAGCGCGCCCACCGCGAACAGCAGCGAGTCGCCGGGCAGCCAGGGCGTCACCACGAGGCCGGTCTCGGCGAACACGATCAGGAACAGGATGGCGTAGATCCAGGTCCCGTACTGTTGCAGCAGCTCGACGAGGTGGACGTCGAGATGCAGGAAGAAATCGAGGAAGGCGTACAGCAGTTCGATCATGCGTGGGGTGGCCGTGCACCTGCGGTGCGCGTCTCCGGTAGGTCGCCGCGTCGGCGGGGGTCGTACATCTGTCGCAGCTCCTGCAGCGCCGCCTTCACCGCCGGGTCGAGGCGCGGGTCCTCGAAGCGGGGCTCGGTGGCCGCGAGCGGCAGGTCGGGGTCGATGCCGCGGTCCTGGATCAGCGTCCCGGAGGGCGTGGCATAGCGTGAGGTGGTGATCTTGAGCGCGCGGCCGTCCGCCAACGGGATGATGCTCTGCACCGAGCCCTTGCCGTAGGTGCGCGAGCCGAGCAGCCGGGCGCGGCCGTTGTCCTTGAGCGCGCCGGCGAGGATCTCGGCGGCCGAGGCCGAGCCGTGGTCGACGAGCACCACGACATCGAGGCCGCCGAGCGACTGCCCCGGCTGCGCGTCCATGCGGAAACGCGCCTCGGCCGTGCGCCCCGTGGCGCTGACGATGTTGCCGCCGTCGAGCATCGAGTCGGCGACCGCGACCGCCGCCTCGAGCACACCGCCGGGATTGCTGCGCAGGTCGAGCACCACGCCGCGCAGGCCGGGCGCGCGTTGCCGCAGGTCGCGCACATGGCCGTCGAAATCCGCGGGCGTCGTCGCGCTGAAGTTGGCGATGCGCAGGTAGCCGTACCGCTCGTCGAGCAGGCTGCCCGACACGCTGTGCACCTCGACCCGCGTGCGCTCGAGCGCGACCTCGACGACCTCGCGGCTGTCGGCGCGGCGCAGGGTCAGGCGCACCAAGGACCCCGCCGCGCCGCGCATCTGCTCGATGGCCGCCCCGACATCGCCGCGCACCGGCGAATCGTCGATGCGCAGGATGACGTCGCCGGCGCGGATGCCGGCGCGCCAAGCGGGCGAATCGTCGATGGGACGCAGGACCTTGATGGCATCGCCGTCGGCGACCACCTCGATGCCGATGCCGGGGTAGCTGCCGGCCGCGCCGCGGCGGATGTCCTCGTACTCGCGACGGTCGAGATAGGCCGAATGCGGGTCGAGGCCGGACACCATGCCGCGCGCGGCCTGGTCCAAGAGACGCTCGGCGGGCACCTCATCGACATACTCGCGACGCACCCGGCCGAGGATCTCGGCCAGCCGCCGCGCCTCCGCGGGCGGCAGCGCCGCGACGAGGCCGGTCGGGTCCGCTGCCGCTGACCCGGCGCTTGGGACACCCGCGCCGGCAGCAGCGGCAGGCGATCCGGCGGCGGCGCGCGGCCCGCCGGACGACCCGTCGGCGCGCCACAGCGAAGACAGCGCGAGGGCGGACCCGATGCCGAGCGCGAGCCCGACGCCGGCCGCCAAAAGCGTGCGGCCATGCGTCATGAACGGGACCTTTCCATGATGGGCGACAGTCTAGCGGGTCTCTAAGGTTGACGCGTGCGGAACCAGGGCGTCGGGTCGACGGGCTTGGCGGCCTGCCGTATCTCGAAGTAGAGCCCCGGCGCGGAACGTCCGCCCGAATCGCCCATCGAAGCGACGGTGTCGCCCGGCGCCACCACGTCGCCGACCGCGCGGTAGAGCTGCTCGTTGTGGCCGTAGAGGCTGAGGAACCCGCCGCCGTGGTCGATGATCATCAGCAGGCCGAGCCCCGCCAACCAATCGGCGTAGACAACGCGGCCACGGTGCACCGCGCGCACCGGCGTACCGCGCTCGGCCTCGATCACGACGCCGTCCCACTTCAGCGCGCCGGCGCGGCGCTCGCCGAAGCGCGCCGTGACGCGCCCCGCCGCGGGCCAGCCGAGCTTGCCGCGCATCGCCGCGAACGGACTCTTGCCGTCGGCGGA
>RFTM01000401.1 GCA_009923475.1 Gammaproteobacteria bacterium
AAGACGACCACCACCGAGCGCATCCTTTTCTACACGGGTGTCTCGCACAAGATCGGCGAGGTCCACGACGGCGCGGCCGTGATGGACTACATGGAGCAGGAGCAGGAGCGCGGCATCACCATCACCTCCGCGGCCACCACCTGCTTCTGGAAGGGGATGGACAAGACCTTCCCCGAGCACCGCATCAACATCATCGACACGCCGGGCCACGTCGACTTCACCATCGAGGTGGAGCGCTCGCTGCGCGTGCTCGACTCGGCGGTGGCGCTCTTCTGCGCGGTGTCCGGCGTGCAGCCGCAGTCGGAGACGGTGTGGCGGCAGATGAACCGCTACGGCGTGCCGCGCATCGCGTTCGTCAACAAGATGGACCGCGCCGGCGCCAACTTCCTGCGCTGCATCGAGCAGATCAAGTCGCGGCTGCGCGGCAACCCCGTCCCCATCCAGCTGCCGATCGGCGCGGAGGACGGCTTCGAGGGCGTCATCGACCTGCTCCACATGAAGTCCATCTACTGGGACATGGAGACCCAGGGGATGAACTTCGAGTACCGCGACATCCCCGCGGCCCTGCTCGAGGACGCGCAGCGCCTGCGCACGCAGATGATCGAGGCCGCGGCCGAGGCCAACGAGACGCTGATGGACAAGTACCTCGGGGGCGAGGAGCTCTCGATGGACGAGATCAAGCGCGGCCTGCGCGAGCGCGCGCTGCGCAACGATATCGTGCTCTGCATGTGCGGCTCGGCCTTCAAGAACAAGGGCGTGCAGGCGCTGCTCGACGCGGTCATCGAGTACATGCCCTCGCCCATCGAGATGCCGCCCGTGAAGGGCGTCGACGAGTCGGGCGCGCCCGCCACGCGCGAGAGCCGCGACGACGCGCCGTTCGCGGCGCTCGCCTTCAAGATCCTGAACGACCCGTTCGTCGGCAACCTCACGTTCTTCCGCGTCTATTCGGGCGTGCTCAACTCGGGCGACTCGGTGTACGTGCCGACCAAGTCCCGCAACGAGCGCATCGGCCGCCTGCTGCAGATGCACGCCTCGGACCGCACCGAGATCAAGGAAGTGCGCGCCGGCGACATCGCCGCGGCCGTCGGCCTCAAGGACGTCACCACCGGCGACACGCTGTGCGCCGAGTCGAAGGTCATCACGCTCGAGAAGATGGTGTTCCCGAACCCCGTCATCTCGGTCGCGGTCGAGCCGAAGACCAAGGTCGACCAGGAGAAGATGGGCCTCGCGCTGCAGCGCCTCGCCAAGGAAGACCCGTCGTTCCGCGTGCATACCGACCAGGAGTCGGGGCAGACCATCATCTCCGGGATGGGCGAGCTGCACCTCGAGATCATCGTCGACCGCATGAAGCGCGAGTTCAAGGTCGAGGCCAACGTCGGCAAGCCGCAGGTCGCGTACCGCGAGACGCTGCGCGGCACGGTCGAGTCCGAGGGCAAGTTCGTGCGCCAGTCGGGCGGCCGCGGCCAGTACGGCCACATCTGGCTCAAGCTCGAGCCGAACGAGCCCGGCAAGGGCTACGAGTTCGTCAACGCGATCGTCGGCGGCGCGGTGCCGCGCGAGTTCATCCCGGCGGTCGACAAGGGCGTCAAGGAAGCGGTCGACACCGGCGTGGTCGCGGGCTACCCCGTGGTCGACGTCAAGGTCACGGCCTTCGACGGCTCCTACCACGACGTCGATTCGAACGAGATGGCCTTCAAGATCGCGGGCTCGATGGGCTTCAAGGAGGGCTTCCGCAAGGCCAAGCCCGTGATCCTCGAGCCGATCATGAAGGTCGAGGTCGTCACCCCCGAGGACTACTCGGGCGACGTCATCGGCGACCTCAACCGCCGCCGTGGGCAGATCACCGGCATGGACGACTCGCCCGCGGGCAAGGCGATCCTCGCCGAGGTGCCGCTGTCCGAGATGTTCGGCTACGCGACCACCGTGCGCTCGATGAGCCAGGGGCGCGCCACTTTCACGATGGAGTTCGAGAAGTACGCGGAAGTCCCGCCGAACGTCGCCGCCTCCATCATCCGCCAATAACCCGTATCCAATCCCTGCCGCAGGAGAGACCGCCGTGTCCAAGGAAAAATTCGAACGCAGCAAGCCGCACGTGAATGTCGGGACCATCGGTCACGTGGACCATGGCAAGACGACGCTGACGGCGGCCCTGAC
>RFTM01000402.1 GCA_009923475.1 Gammaproteobacteria bacterium
GTCGAGGCCGCGCGCGGCGACGTCCGTCGCCACCACGATGTCGATCTTGCCGCTCTTGAGGTCGGCGACGGTGCGCTCGCGCTGCGCCTGCTGGCGGAGACGGCGTTCTGGCAGGCGCGCGATGCGGAGTGCGCGCGCCTGCTCGAGGAGTGCCTGAGACTCGAACCCGCGTTCCCGGGCGCGCGGTTCCGGCTCGCGGTGGCGCTTTACCGTACCGGCCGCATCGCCGACGCGCGGGCCAGCGTCGAGGAGATCCTGCGCGACGAGCCGCAGGACACCAGCGCGCGCTTCCTGAAAGCCACCATCCTGGCGCAGACCGGCGGCGACGCGCAGTCCGCTGCGATCTACGCGGACCTGGTCGCCGAGTACCCGCAGTCGGTATCGCTCTGGATGAGCTACGGCAACGTGCTCAAGACCTCCGGCGACCAGGAGGCCTCTCTGGCGGCCTACCGGCGCATCATCGAGCTCGACCCCGACTCGGGCATGGCCTGGTGGAGCCTCTCGAACTTCAAGACCGTGCGCTTCACGCCGGAGGACCTCGCGGCGATGCGCGCGCGCGTCGACCTGCCCACGGTGTCCGCGGAGCAGCGGCTGCATTTCCATTTCGCGCTCGGCAAGGCCTGCGAGGACCTCGGAGACCATGCGGCCGCATTCCTTGACTACGCGGAGGGCAACCGGTTGAAGCATGCCGGTTCTGGCTATGATCGGGAGCTGGTCTCCGCCGATGTCGCCGAGATTCGCCGCGGCCTCGGGCGCGCGCTGTTCGAGTCGCGGCGTGGCTGGGGGCTCGCCGACCGCTCGCCGATCTTCGTGGTCGGCCTGCCGCGGTCGGGGTCTACGCTGATCGAGCAGATCTTGTCGAGCCATTCCCAGGTGGAAGGCACGGCCGAACTGCCCTACATGCCCATGATGGTGAGGGAGGAACTAGGCAAGGCGGGGTCGTCGGGCGAAGGTGCCGGGCCGCCTCAAGACGGTGGCCTGTCGCATCGGGTCGCTGCCTTGGGCGCGGATCGGCTGCGTTCCCTTGGCGAGCGCTACCTCGCCGCTGCCGCAGCCCACCGCACCACCGACCGGCCGTTCTTCATCGACAAGGCGCTCAACAATTTCTTCAACGTCGGGGTCATCCACCTGATACTGCCCGAAGCCAAGATCATCGATACCCGCCGGCATCCGCTCAGCTGCGGGTTCTCGAACTTCAAGCAGCTGTTCGTGCGCGGCCAGCTGTTCTCGTACGGCCTGCGCGACATCGGCCTCTACTACCGCGACTACGTGCGCCTGATGGCCCACTGGGACGCCGTGCTGCCCGGCGTGGTGCATCGCGTCGTCTACGAGCGCATGGTGCAGGACACCGAGGGCGAGGTGCGTCGCCTGCTCGCGCACTGCGGGTTGCCCTTCGAGGAGGGCTGCCTCGCGTTCCACCGCAACAAGCGCGCGGTGCGCACGGTGAGTTCGGAGCAGGTGCGCCGCCCCATCTATACCGAGGGCATGGACCACTGGCGCAACTACGAGCCCTGGCTCGGCGAGATGAAGGAAGCCCTGGGATCGGTGCTCGGGATGTATCCCGAGGTGCCGCCCGAACTGCGCTGAGGCTCCCGGCCCTGATCGTCAGCGGGCCGTGGGCACCACGTCGAAGGCGACCGTCATGCGCTCGCCGTCGCCCGGGAACGGCTCCACCCCGTGCCACTGGTAGGAAGGGAACAGCGCGAGGTGGCCGACTTGCGGCTGTATCCACCCGGTCGGGCCGAGGCCCGGGACGCGGAACGACGGTTGCCCGAAGGAGAGCCAGCCCTTGCGGTCGGCGGAGTCCGTCACTTCCGGCGGCACCGCCACGTAGTAGGCGGAGCTCAGCCAGCCTTGCGGATGCACGTGGCTCACGTGCCGGCCCGCGCCGCCGCGCAGCCGTACCGACCAGCAGCCGGCGATGCGGAACTTGGCGGCCTTGCGGCGGAACATCGGGTGCGAGGCGTCGGCCGGCATCTCCTGCGCGAACCGCGACACGGCCTGCAGGAACATCCCGAGCAGCGCGCGCACCCAGGGGTCCTCCTCGGTCAGCGGATGGATCTGCACCTGAGTGCCGTCGCGCACCGAGTTGACGAGCGGGTGGGTCTTCGACGTGTGGCGCGCGCGCAGCCGTTCCGCGAGT
>RFTM01000403.1 GCA_009923475.1 Gammaproteobacteria bacterium
GCAGCAGCACGCGCACCACGTCGGGGCGGTCGCGCTGGATGCGCCGCAGGAGCTCGGCGGAGCCGTCGCTGCTGCCGTCGTCGACGAAGAGCACCTCGTAGGTGCGGCCGAGCGCGTCGAGCGCCGGGAACAGCCGCGCGGCGAGCATGGGCAGCACGAGCTGCTCGTTGAAGACCGGGATGACGACTGACAGCCGCGGCTCGCTCATGCGGCGGCTTCCGCCACGATGTCGTGCACCGCCTCGATGACACGGTCGACATCGGCTTCAGTCATGGAAGGGAACAGCGGCAGCGTGACGGTCTCGCGTCCGACGCGCTCGGCCACCGGGAAGTCGCCCTCCCGCCAGCCGAGACGGCGATACGCCGCGAACAGGTGGATCGCCGGGTAGTGCACGCCGACGGCGATGCCCCGGTCTGCCATGCGCCGGATGAACTCGACGCGCGTGATGCGCAGCCGCTCGAGCGGCAGCAGGGGGCAGAACATGTGCCAGCAATGGCCGTCGTCGCCGCGCTCGGGCAGCCGCAGCGGCGAACCGGACGGCCACTGCGCGAAATAGCGCGCGACGAGCTCGCGCCGCCGGGCGTTGAACCCGTCGAGCCGCCGCAGCTGCCCGACGCCGATCGCCGCGGCGATGTCCGACAGGTTGGCCTTCATGCCCGGGAAGTGCACTTCCATGCTGTCGGGGCCGGTGCGCTCGACGCCGTTGAATCGGTGCAGCTCGATGAGCCGCGCCTCCTCGGCGTCGCGGCAGACGATCGCGCCGCCCTCGCCGGAGGTCATGTTCTTGTTGGGATGGAAACTGAAGCAGATGAGGTCGCCCGTCGAGCCGATGCGGCGGCCGCGGAAGGCCGCGCCGACCGCGTGCGCCGCGTCCTCCACCACCCGCAGGCGATGGCGCGCGGCGAGGTCCTGCAAGCGGTCGAGGTCGACGGGCAGGCCCGCGAAGTGCACGGGCATGATGGCGCGGGTGCGCGGACCGACCAGCCGCTCTACGGCGCTGATCGTCTCCTCGTCGATACTGGGGCGTGTGAAGGGCAGTTTGGGGGCGGTCATGCGCGGCACCTCAGGATCGCGACACCAGCCAGACGCCGACGATGATCACGCCGATGCCGGCCCAGCGCGCGGCGGTCAGCGGTTCGTTCAGGAGCATCCAGGCGAGCAGGGCGGTGGCGACGTAGCCGAGCGAGAGCATGGGATAGGCTTGGCTCACGGGGACGCGCGACAGGCCGACCACCCAGGCGATCACCGAGCAGCCGTACGCGAGCAGGGCGAGCCAGAACGCCGGGATGAGCAGCAGCTTCTGCAGCGTGGCGACCATCTCGCCGCCGCTGCCGCGGATCGGGCCGGTCGCGAGGGTCGCCGACTTGAGGCCCAACTGCGCGCCCGCGTTCAGCGCCACGCCGAGCAGCAGGAACGCGAAGTCGCCGAGCTTCATCGGCGCGCCACCACGATCGAGCGGGTGTCCGTGGTCGTCAAGCGCCGTCCCTCGAAGCCCTGCGCCTGCAGTTCGTCCCAAAGGCCGGTGTTGATCAGGGCCACGGCGTCGTCCTCGTTGCGCCAGACCTCGACGAAGGTCTTGAGGTCGGCGATGTAGCGCCCGGAGCGCTCGTAGCCTTCGCGGCGCAGGCCCTCTTCGAGTTCGCCCTTGAAGGCCACCAGCACGAACTCCCGGCCGAGGTAGAAAGAGGCCGAGTGGCGGTATTGGCCGACGCTGTAGAGGCGCGTCCCCGGACGGATCTCGCCGCCCACCTCGCGCAGCAGCGTGCGCGAGCTGCGCTCGGGCGGCAGCACGGCATAGGCGAGCAGCAAAGATTGCCAAGCGAGCAGCGCCGAAAGCGCCACGGGCAGCCACGGTCCGGCGAGCGTGGCGGCGCCCGCCCGGCGCGAGGCGACCCAGCCGGCGACGGCGAAGGCGAGCGCCGCGCCGCAGGTCCACCACACCGGCAGGTGCGAGGCGTCGTCGCGGTGCTTGTCGAAGACGATGAGGCCGACCGCGAACACCGCGACCAGCACGAGCTGGATCGTCGCGGCGCGGCGGCTTGCGCGCCCGTCGTCCTGCACCGCGGCCGCGAGCACGAGGAAGAGCGGCGGCAGGATCGGCAGCAGGTAGGGCGGCAGCTTCGAGTTCGAGACCGAGAAGAAG
>RFTM01000404.1 GCA_009923475.1 Gammaproteobacteria bacterium
TTGCAAGACCTCGCGACCCCCACGCTGCTGTGGCTGTTGCTGCTGACCCTCACGATGGTGGCCTTCTCCTCGGGTACCGAGGTGGCCATGCTCTCGGCCAACCGCTACCGGGTCCGCAGCCAGGCGGCGGGCGGCGACCGGCGGGCCCGCATGCTCGAGGGGCTGCTCGCCAAGCCTGATGACTGGCTGGGCGCCAACCTGCTGGTGCTGACCCTCGCCAGCGCCGGCGCCACCACCCTCGCGACCATCATCGCGGTGCGCACCGGCCACCGTTATGCGCTGCTGTTCCCGACGCTCGTCCTGCCGACCCTGATGCTGGTGTTCTGCGAGCTCGCGCCGAAGATCTTTGCGGCGGCGCGGCCGGACGGCGTCGCCCGTTTCGCGGCCCCGGTCTACCGCGCGATCGTGTGGCTCGCCCGGCCGGGCGTGTTCCTCGCGAACGCGGCGGCGTACGGCTTCCTGCGGTTGTTCGGCATCGTGCGCGACGGGCGGCGCGGCGACCAGCAGCTCTCGCCCGAGGAGCTGCGCGTGGTCGTCAACGAGTCGGCGCCGATGGTGCCGCAGCGCCATCGCCAGATGCTGCTCTCGATCCTCGACCTCGAGCGCATCACGGTCAACGACATCATGATCCCGCGCCAGGACATCGCGGGCATCGACCTCGAGGACGATTGGGAGCGCATCCTCGAGCAGCTGCGCCAGACGCCGCACACCCGCCTGCCGGTCTACCGCGGCGACCTCGGCGACATGGTGGGGCTGCTGCACATGAAGCGGGTGGCGCAGGAGCTCGCGCGCGGCTCGCTCGACCGCGACCGTCTCGCCGAGGTGGCGCGCCAGCGCGAACCCTACTACGTGCCCGAGGGCACGCCGCTCACGGTGCAGCTCGGCAACTTCCAGCGCGACCGGCGCCGCCTCGCCTTCGTGGTCGACGAGTACGGCGACGTGCTCGGCATCGTCACCCTCGAGGACATCCTCGAGGAGATCGTCGGCGAGTTCACCTCCGACCCGGCGACCCTGTCGCACCGCGACGTGCACCGCGAGGCCTCCGGCGCGCTGGTCATCAACGCCGGCGCGAACATCCGCGACCTCAACCGCATGCTCGGCTGGTCGCTGCCGACCGATGGCCCGAAGACGCTCAACGGCCTGCTGCTCGAGCGCCTCGAGACGATCCCGGCGGCGGGCACGGCGCTGCGCATCGGCGCGCTGCAGTTCGAGGTGCTGCAGATCGCGGACAATGCCGTGCGCACGGTGCGCGTCCGGCAGCCCGGGCCGGCGGCCTCAGGAAAAGGCGAAGGCGAGCGCGTCGGCCAGCCTTGAGACGCCGCGCACCGCGAGCCCCTCGACGGGTCGCCGCGGCAGGTTGTCCTCGGCGACCAGGGCCTGCGTGAACCCCTGCTTGGCGGCCTCGCGCAGGCGTTCCTCGCCATAGGCCACGGGCCGCACCTCGCCCGTCAGCCCCACCTCGCCGAAGGCCACCAGCGTCGCGGGCAGCGCCCGGTCGCGCAGGCTGGAGGCAAGCGCAAGCAGCACCGGCAGGTCGCTCGCCGTCTCGCGCAGCGCGAGACCGCCCACCACGTTGGCGAACACGTCGTGGTCCTGCAGCGACAGCCCGCCGTGGCGATGCAGCACCGCGAGCAGCATGGCGAGCCGCGTCGCATCGAGGCCCTGGGCCACGCGCCGCGGGTTGCCGAAACGCATCGGGTCGACGAGCCCCTGGATCTCGACGAGCAGCGGCCGGCCGCCCTCGCGGGCCACGGTGACGAGGCTGCCCGGCGCGATCACCGCCGGCCGGGCGAGGAAGATCGCCGAGGGATTGGCGACCTCGCGCAGCCCCGACTCGAGCATGGCGAAGAACGCCAGCTCGCCGACCGGACCGAAGCGGTTCTTGGTGGCGCGCACGATGCGGTGGCGCGAGCCGGCATCGCTCTCGAAATAGAGCACGGTGTCGACCAGGTGCTCGAGCACCTTGGGACCGGCGATGGTGCCCTCGCGGGTGACATGGCCGATGATGAACACCGGCGTGCCGCTGTCCTTGGCGTAGCGCACCAGCGCGGCCGCGCACTCGCGCAACTGCGAGACGCCGCCCGCCCCCGCCTCGATCTCGGGGGTGAACACCGTCTGGATGGAGTCGATG
>RFTM01000405.1 GCA_009923475.1 Gammaproteobacteria bacterium
CGGCTCCGCCATCGACCGCGAGATCTACCTCTCGCTCACGCTCAACCGCGAGAAAGGCCGCATCGCCATGGTCGGCTCCGCCGCCGGCGGCATGGACATCGAAGAGGTCGCCGAGCACTCGCCCGAGAAGATCACCAAGGTCGACATCCATCCGGCCGCGGGCCTGCAGCCCTACCAGTGCCGCCGCATGGCCTTCGCGCTCGGCTTCAAGGGCGCGCAGGTCGGCGAGTTCCAGAAGATCGCGATGGCGCTCTATGACCTCGTGGTCCAGAAGGACGCCGGTCTCGTCGAGGTCAACCCGCTCATCGTCACCCAGGACGGCAAGCTGGTCGCGCTCGACGCCAAGATCAACATCGACGCCAACGCGGTGTTCCGCCAGCCCGCGCTCGCCAAGATGCGCGACACCTCGCAGGAAGACCCGATGGAGCTCAAGGCGAGCGAGCACGACCTCAACTACGTCTCGCTCGACGGCGACATCGCCTGCATGGTCAACGGCGCCGGCCTCGCGATGGCGACCATGGACCTCATCAAGCTGCACGGCGGCACGCCCGCGAACTTCCTCGACGTGGGCGGCGGCGCGACCGCCGAGCGGGTCACGGCGGCGTTCAACCTCATCCTCTCAAACCCGAAGGTGCGTGCGATCCTCGTCAACATCTTCGGCGGCATCGTGCGCTGCGACCTGATCGCCGAGGGCGTCATCACCGCGGTGAAGAACGTCGGCGTCAAGGTGCCGGTGGTGGTGCGCCTCGAGGGCACCAACGCCGAGAAGGCGCGCGAGATGCTGGCGGCCAGCGGCCTCAAGGTCACCGCCGCCGCCGACCTCACCGACGCCGCGCAGAAGGCCGTCGCCGCCGCGCGCTGAGCGCCGCGCCCCGCACGCCCGCGACAATACAAAGAGAACGGACCCGAACATGAGCATCCTCGTCGACAAGAACACCCGCGTGATCTGCCAGGGCTTCACCGGCAAGCAGGGCACCTTCCATTCCGAACAGTGCATCGCCTACGGCACGCAGGTGGTGGGCGGCGTCACGCCGGGCCGCGGCGGCGACCAGCACCTCGGCCGTCCGGTGTTCGACACCGTGCACGACGCGGTGCGCGCCACCGGCGCCAACGCCAGCATGATCTACGTGCCCGCGGGCTACGCCGCCGACGCCATCCTCGAGGCGGCGGATGCCGGCATCGAGCTCGTGGTCTGCATCACCGAGGGCATCCCGGTGAACGACATGGTGCGGGTCAAGGCCGCGCTCGCCGGCACCGACGTCAAGCTCGTCGGGCCCAACTGCCCGGGCGTCATCACGCCGGGCGAGTGCAAGATCGGCATCATGCCGGGCTTCATCCACAAGCCGGGCTGCATCGGCATCGTGTCGCGCTCGGGCACGCTCACCTACGAGACCGTCTTCCAGACCACCAACAACGGGCTCGGCCAGAGCACCTGCGTCGGCATCGGCGGCGACCCGGTGCGCGGCCTCAACTTCGTCGAGGTGCTGCGGCTCTTCCAGGACGACCCGAAGACCGAAGGCATCATCATGGTCGGCGAGATCGGCGGCAGCGACGAAGAGGCCGGCGCCGAGTTCATCAAGCAGCATGTCACCAAGCCCGTGGTCGCCTACATCGCGGGCGTCACCGCGCCGCCGGGCAAGCGCATGGGCCACGCCGGCGCGGTGATCGCGGGCGGCAAGGGCACGGCGGTCGACAAGTACCGCGCGCTCGAGGCCGCCGGGGTCCGCACCGTGAAGTCCCCGGCGGAGCTCGGCGCCGCCATGAACGAGAAGCTGCGCGGCCGGCGCTGAGGCCGGCGCGCACGGACGCCTTCGCGGGCGGCGGGCAAGCGATGGACACGCTGCGCCTCGCGCTCGCCCAATCCGACCTCCTGGTCGGTGACATCGCCGGCAACACCGCGCGCCTGTTGGCGCTCGCCGACGAGGCGCGAGCGGCGGGCGCGCAGTTGCTGCTGACGCCCGAGCTCGCCGTCGCCGGTTACCCGCCCGAAGACCTGCTGTTCCACCGCGGGTTCCGTCGCCAGGCCGATGCGGCGCTTGCGCGGCTGGCCGCGGCGAGCGGCGAGGGCATCGCGCTGCTCGTCGGCCATCCCGAGCATGCCGGCGAGCGCATCTTCAACGCCGCGACGCTC
>RFTM01000406.1 GCA_009923475.1 Gammaproteobacteria bacterium
CGCCACGCCGCGTGGCGCGCACCCAGTCGAGGCCGTCGCGACGGCCGGTGGCGGCCACGGTGAAGGCCTCGCGCAGCGGCACCGTGCCGGCGAGCAGCATGGCCGGGGTGGCCGTGAGCGCGCCGCCCGAAGGCTTGACCGTCACCTGCTGCAGGTCGGCATCGTAGAACCAGAGGTTGCGTCCGTCCGCGACCATCACCTGTGCGGGCTGCATCACGCTCGCGCCGGCGGCCCGGATCTCCCAGCGGAAGCGCCCGGGGCGCTGCACGATCAGCGTCCCCTCCTGCGCCGGCCTGCGGCGGCCGCGCGCATCGAGGGTGGACTGCGCGAAATCGGCGCGCCAGGAGACGAGGCCGTCGAGGTAGCGGTCGAGCGCGGTCGCCTGCGCCGTCGCCTGCGAGAGCGACGGCGGCGACAAGCCGAGGCCGAGCAGCGCCGCGGCCAGGGACACGATGGCGCGCCGCACCGGCATCGTGGCGCGTCCGTTCACTCGCCCGCCGGCGGCGGCACGAGGATGTCGCGGCCGCCGTTCGGCTGCAGCGGACCGACGAGACCCGCAGCCTCCATCGCCTCGATGAGGCGCGCCGCGCGGTTGTAGCCGATCTTGAGGCGGCGCTGGACGTACGAGATGGACGGCTTGCGCTCGGTGACGACGATCTTGACCGCCTCGTCGTAGAGCGCGTCCTGCTCGGCGTCGCCGCCTTCGAGCCCGCCGCCCTCGCCCTCTTCCGGCGGCAGGCCCGGCACCGGGCCGCGCGGGCCGGAGAGCACTTCCTCGATGTAATCGGGAGCGCCCGTCTTGCGCAGCGCCTCGACGACCTTGTGGACCTCGTGGTCGGCCACGAACGCGCCGTGCACGCGGTTGGGCGTCGAGGTGCCGGCCGGCAGGTAGAGCATGTCGCCGTGGCCGAGCAGCGACTCCGCGCCGCCCTGGTCGAGGATGGTGCGCGAGTCGACCTTGGCCGACACCTGGAAGGCGATGCGGCAGGGGATGTTGGCCTTGATGAGGCCCGTGATGACGTCCACCGAGGGCCGCTGCGTGGCGAGGATGAGGTGGATGCCCGAGGCGCGCGCCTTCTGCGCGAGGCGGGCGATGAGCTCTTCGACCTTCTTGCCGACGATCATCATCATGTCGGCGAGCTCGTCGATGATGACGACGATGAACGGCAGCGGCTCGAGGTCCGGGATCTTCGACTGGTCGATCGAGGGGTCGTTCGCCGCGCGCTGCAGCAGCACCGGGTCCTTGATCGGCTTCTTCTCGTCGATGGCGTCGCGCACCTTGCGGTTGAAGCCGGCGATGTTGCGCACGCCGAGCGCCGCCATCAGCTGGTAGCGCCGCTCCATCTCGGCCACGCACCAGCGCAGCGAGTTGGCGGCGTTCTTCATGTCGGTGACGACGGGCGCGAGCAGGTGCGGGATGCCCTCATAGACCGAGAGCTCCAGCATCTTGGGGTCGATCATGATGAGCCGCACGTCGGCCGCGGTGCTCTTGTAGAGGATCGACAGGATCATCGCGTTGACCGCCACCGACTTGCCCGAGCCGGTGGTGCCCGCCACCAGCAGGTGCGGCATGCGCTGCAGGTCGGCGACCACCGGCGCGCCGCCGATGTCCTTGCCGAGCGCGAGCGCGAGCGGCGAGGACACGTCGTCGTAGGCCTTGGACTTGACGATCTCGCCGAAGGTGACGAGCTCGCGCTTCTCGTTCGGGATCTCGAGGCCCATCACCGACTTGCCGGGGATGACCTCGACCACGCGCACGCTGACGGCCGACAGCGCGCGGGCGAGGTCCTTGGAGAGGCTGCTGATCTGGCTCGCCTTGACGCCGGGCGCCGGCCGCAGCTCGAAGCGGGTGACCACGGGACCGGGCAGCACCGCCACCACCTCGACCTCGACGCCGAAATCCTTGAGCTTGAGCTCGACGAGCCGCGACATCGCCTCGAGCGCCTCGGGCGAATAGGACGCCTCGCGCTCCTTCGGGTCGTCGAGCAGCTGCAGCGGCGGCAGCTCGCCCGACTTGGCGTGGAACAGCGGCACCTGCCGCTCCTTCTCGATGCGCTCGCTCTTCTCGGGCTGGGGCGCGGGCGCCTCGATGCGCGGTTTCGGGCGCGATGCGACGCGGCGGGTCTCGGT
>RFTM01000407.1 GCA_009923475.1 Gammaproteobacteria bacterium
CCACGACCTGCACCCGCCCACGAGGACCCGACCATGGCCAATGCCCCCGCCGACCCGAAGCTCCCGATCCTGCAGCGCGACCACCGCAGCGTGATGGGCAAGGTGCTCTACACCAGCCGCAAGCCCGAGCGCATGGGCCAGGAGCGCGGCCGCGAATACTTCCGCATCGACGTGCACGCCGACGGCACCCGCACCTGCACCGCGCACTGCGAGATCGACGACCGCCCGTCGGTGATGCGCGACATCACCTACTCGCTCGACAAGGACTGGAACCCCACCGACTGCTTCGTGCGGCTCTCCGTCGGCAGCCGATTCATGGGCTCGGGCTGGTTCCGCTTCCACCCGCAGTTCGCCGAGTGCGAGACCTTCACCTCGCTCGAGGGCCGCGTCTCGCAGCGCATGGACCTCGAGACCCCTCTCGCGACCTTCCAGAACCACGCGATCGCCTGCGACGCCTGGCACCTGCGCCTCATCGACCAAAGAAAACCCGGCGAGGTGCAGCGCATCAGGCAGATGCTGCTCTCCTCGCCCGACCACCGCGGCGCGACGGGGCCGATGCTGTTCTCGATCGGCCTCAACATCGTGTTCGTGGGCCCCGAGAAGGTGACGGTGGGCGCCGGCAGCTTCGATGCCTTGCATTTCCAGTTCGTGGCCAACCCCGAGCTGCCGCAGGAGCACCCGCCCTACGATGTCTGGTGCACCGCCGACGGCGAATACCTGTTCCTCAAGGGCCAGGTCGCCGGCTACATGCAGACCTACTACGAGCTCGTCGAGCTGTCGCGCGGTCCCCACTGGGGAAACTGAGGCAGATCAGCGATCTGTGACCGGTGTCGCATCGGCGACACTTCACAAATCCGGTGCGGGGTGTATACTTCACCTTACGCGTTGCAGTGAGCCAACCCGCAAGTGGTTGAATCTCAAGGCAAAGCGGGAGAGTGATGCTTTCCTGCACTCAGCGATGTCCGGGCAAAAACCCGGGTGACGCCAAGCGCATACAACGCACAATCTCCGGCGATCGACGCGGGCACGGGACGGACGCCGCCTCCTTTTGGCGACGACCGAGGGACCTGAAAGGGCCCCGACCGGATGGATTAGCGCCCGCGGAGCGGCTCCTTTGCAGCCGCCGTACAGCGACCGACCGGCGAGCGTCAAAGAATACAACCCCGCGCGAGCGGGGTTTTTTTTGGCCGTGTGGACCGCACCGGGGCGCGGTGCCGGGGCCTGGGCTCAGGACTTGGGCTTCAGCAGCTCGTCGCGCTGTCGGCGCGCGCTGTCGGCGACCGGCCCGGTGGCGGAGATGGCGAGCGTCTTCTCGATCATCGCGAGCGCCTTGGTCGCGTCTCCGGCGCGCCGGTGCGCCCCTGCGATGCGCAGGTAACCGAGCGCGAGCAGGTCACGCTGCTCCTCGTCGGCCGGCACCAGCGGCCGGAGGCGGGCCTCGGCGGCGTCGAACTTGCGCTCGTACGCCAGCACCCGGCTGACCATGACCGCGCCGCGCCACGGATCGATCTTGGCGTAGTCCTGGGCGCTCGACATCGCCTTGCCCGCACCGCCGCCCACGATCGCCGGGGCGGCCAAGTAGTACGACACCAGGTCCGAACGCATGTCGTGCTCCGCGGGCGCGAGCTGCACGGCCTTCTCGAAGGCGTCCTTGATGCGGCCGGCGTAACGCATCCCGGCCAGCATGCCGCTCGTCATCGCCTCCCCGCCGTAGAGCCGACCCAGCGCGCTGTGGCACCAGGCCGAGCGCGGACGCTCGGCGACGCAGCGCTCGGCCATCGGGATCGCCGTCGCGCGCTTGGCCTTGTCGCCCGCCGAGACGGAGGCGAGGTGCCACAGCGCGACATCATCTTGCGGCGAGCGCGCCAAGCGCTCACGCGCCAGGCGCTCGATGTCGGCGGGTTTCCCGTCGCGGCGCAAAGCATCGAACGCCGCGTCACCGGCCGCGGCAGGCGGCGAGGCCGCCCATGCGCAGGCCGCGAGCAGAACGCACCAGCGAGCGCGGGTCATGTCAGCCCCTCTCGCCGAGGCCTGCGCGCAGCGCCGCGAGCATGCTGCCCTTGTTGGCGAAGTCCCAATCGCCGCCGAAGGCGATGTCGGCCACCACGAAGCGCCCGTTCTCCTCGCGCA
>RFTM01000408.1 GCA_009923475.1 Gammaproteobacteria bacterium
GTCGGCGGCGGCGAGCCCGTCGGCGATCTTGCGGTTGCGGGCATCGATCGTCGACGCCAGCTCGGGCGTGACGAACTTCGCGATGACCCACAGCAGGATCAGGAAGACGATGATCTGCCCGATGAAGGTGGCGTTGATGGTCATGGCCTGGATCTCCCTGCGGAGAGCAGCGTCCTGGTGACGATGCTCAACCGCCCGACAGGCGGGCCAGCAGCGGGTTGGCGAACGCGAACAGCATCGCGAGGCCGACGCCGATCAGGAACGCCGCGTCGATGAGGCCGGCGAGCAGGAACATCTTGGTCTGCAGCATCGGGGTGAGCTCGGGCTGGCGGGCGGCCGACTCGAGGAACTTCGAGCCCATGACGCCGATGCCGATGCAGGCGCCGATGGCGCCGAGGCCGATGATGATGCCGATGCCGAGGGCGGTGAACGCCTGGACGTTTGCGATCGCTTCCATTGTCAACAACTCCTGGTCAAACAGAACGCGTGGGTGGAAAAGGGTCGGGGCTCAGTGGTGCTCTTCGGCCATCGAGATGTAGACGATGGGCAGCACCATGAAGATGTAGGCCTGCAGCAGCACGATCAGGATGTGGAACACCGCCCAGGCGGCGCCGGCGATCACCTGGCCGACCAAGGCGAGCGAGCCGCCGAGGGAGAACGAGAAGGCCATGCCGAGCAGGGCGATGAGCATGAAGACGATCTCGCCGGCGTACATGTTGCCGAACAACCGCATCGAGAGCGACACGGGCTTGGCGACGAGCTCGACGGCGTTGAGGAAGATGTTGGGGATCCAGAGCGCCGGGTGGTTGCCGAAGGGCGCGGCGATCCACTCGTGCAGGTAGCCGCCCGCGCCCTTGGCGCGGATCGCATAGCCGATGATCAGCACGAACACGACGAGCGCCATCGCCACGGTGCCGTTGAGGTCGGCGGTGGGCACGACGCGGAAGTAATGCGCGCCGGCGAGCGCGGCGATGCTGCCCGGCAGGTCGAGCGGCAGCAGGTCCATGGCGTTCATCGCCACGACCCAGGTGAAGAGAGACAGGCCGAGCGCCACGAGGAAAGCGCGGTTGCCGTGGTAGATGTCGGCGACGTTGCCGTCGACGAACTCGTAGACCAGTTCGACGAAGGCGCGCAGGCCGGTGGGCGCACCGGGCGAGGGGGTGCGCGCGGCGCGCACCAGCAGAAAAGCGACGAGGGCGGCGAGCGAGGCCGAGATCAGCAGCGTATCGACGTGGAACGTCCAGAACCCCTCGCCGACCTTGAGGTGGGTGAGGTGGTGGACGATGTATTCGGTGGGCGACTGCGTCGCACCTTGCTCGCTGGCCATCGTGCCTCTCGTTACCGGTCCGTCCCGTCCGTTGTCCCTGGACCCCGGGTGCTCATGGCCGCGCCCGGGAGCGCGGCGGGCTGCGCGGACCTTGCAGGACCGGCACCGCCCAGAACACCAGCAGGGTCGCGATGTAGCCTGCGATCAGGGCAGGCCACACCACATCCTTGCGCTGCGCCACCGCGACGAACATCGCCACCGTGAGCAGCACCTTCACGAATTGGCCGACCAGAAGCCGTCCGAGGGCCAAGCCGGCGTGATGCGTGGGGCGCAACGCGGCGAGGGTCATGAACAGGTTCGCGATCAGGCCGATCAGCCCACCCGCAAGGGTGGACCGACCGCTCGCCCCGTCGGCGGCCGCGGCGACGAGCGCCGCAAGACCCAGCGAGACCAGGGACTGCCAGAGGAGGATCTGGCCGGCGAGCCTGCGCATGGAAGGATCGCCGGGGACACGCATCTTCTGGTCTGTTCCGTGGGCTTCGTGGAAGGCCCTGCCGAAAGGCGCGCGGATTATAGGGGCGTACCCCCCGGGCATCAATGCCAAAAACAGCCCGCGGGCGCGGCGCTGTGGAGGCGGCGTCAGCGGATGTGGTCGAGGATGCCGTCGAGCTCGTCGAGCGAGTTGTAGGCGACGACCACGCGGCCCTTGCCGGACTTGCCGGAATGCTCGATCGCGACCTTGGCGCCGAGCGTGTCGGCAAGCCGCACCTCGAGCTCGCGGACATTCGGATCGCTGCCGCCGAAGGTATCGAGGCCTTCGCCGTCGCCCGGTTTTTTCGGCG
>RFTM01000409.1 GCA_009923475.1 Gammaproteobacteria bacterium
GCGCGCTCGCGCAGGCGCTCGGCGAGCGCGAGCGCGGGGAAGACGTGGCCGCCGGTGCCGCCCGCCATGATCATGACGCGACGGCCGCTCAAGCGCGCGCCCCCGCGGCGAGCCGCGGCTCCTCGACCGCGCGCGTGGCGGAGCCGCCGCGCAGGCTGGTGGCCGTGGCGCCGCGCGCCGCGACCGCGGTCTCGTGGTAGACGCGCATCACGATGCCGAGCCAGACGAGCGCCGCGATCATGCTGGAGCGGCCGTAGCTCATGAACGGCAGCGTCAGGCCCTTGGTCGGCAGCGCGCCCATGTTGACGCCGATGTTGATCATCGACTGCAGGCCGACCCAGATGCCGAAGGCGGCCGCGAGGTAGGCCTGGAACTTGAGTCCGGCGTCGTGCGCCTGTCGCGCCACCCACAGCACGCGCCAGGCGAGGCCGATGAAGAGGCAGAGCGTGAGCAGCACGCCCAGCAGCCCGAGCTCCTCGGCCAGCACCGCGAACAGGAAGTCGGTGTGCGCCTCGGGCAGGTAGAAGAGCTTCTGCACGCTCTCGCCGAGGCCGACGCCGGTCCAGCCGCCGCGGCCGATGGCCATCAGGCTCTGCGTGAGCTGGAACCCGCTGGCGAAGGGGTCGCTCCAGGGATCGCGGAAGGAGGTCAGGCGCTTCAGGCGGTAGGGCTCGAAGTAGGCGAGCGCGGCCATGCCGGCGCCGCAGACCACGGCGAGGCCGATCACGTCGCGCCAGCGCGCGCCGGCGATGAACAGCAGCGCGAACGCGACGGACAGCAGCACCGCCGAGGCGCCGAAGTCGGGCTCGAGGAGCAGCAGCGCCATGCAGAGGCCGATGACGCCGAGCGGGATCAGCAGCCCCTTGAGGCTGCTGCGCAGCTCCGCCTCGCGCCGCACCGCATAGCTCGCCACCCACACCAGCGCGATGACGCGCGTCACCTCGCTCACCTGGATGCTGATGCCGGCGATGCGCAGCCAGCGCCGGCTGCCGTTCACCATGTGGCCCACCCCGGGGATGGCCACCAGCACCAGCATCAGCAGCGCGACGCCGAGCAGCGGCGTCGCCCAACGCTCGAGCAGCTCGGTGCGGACGCTGAACGCGATGGCCGCCGCGAAGCAGCCGCCCGCCACCAGCAGCAACTGGCGCTCGAGGAAGGCGAACGGCTCGCCGCCGTCGCGGCTCGCGATCGCCATCGAGGCCGAGGTCACCATCACGAGGCCAAGCAGCACGATGGCCGACACGATGCCGAGCGTGACGAGGTCGAGGTGGATGCGGCCGCTGCGGCCGGTGGCGACGCTGGTGCTCATGCGGGCAGGCTCCCGACCGCGGCGGCGAACACGGCGCCGCGGTGCGCATAGTCACGGAACATGTCGAGGCTCGCGCAGGCGGGCGACAGCAGCACGGTGTCGCCCGGCTGCGCGGCGGCGGCGGCGGCCTCGACGGCCTCCTGCATGCCGGCGCAGAGCCGCACCGGGCAGGCGCCCTCGAGGGCGGCCGCGAGCCGCGGCGCGTCGCGCCCGATCAGCGCCGCGAGGCGCGTGCGCCCGGCGAGCGCCGCCGCCAGCGGCGTGAAATCCTGGCCCTTGCCGTCGCCGCCCGCGACCAGCACCAGCGTGCCGGGCAGCCCGGCGACCGCGGCGAGGGTCGCGCCCACGTTGGTGCCCTTGGAGTCGTCGACGAAGCGCACGCCGCGCCGCTCGCGCACCCACTGCGAGCGGTGCGGCAGGCCGGTGAAGCCGCGCAGCGCCTGCAGCATCGCCGGCCGCGGCAAGCCGATCGCATCGCCCAACGCGAGCGCGGCGAGCGCGTTGGCGGCGTTGTGCAGCCCGGTGACGCGCAGCGCGGACAGCGTCATCCGCGACGAGCTCGACGGCGCAGTGGTAGTCCCACGCCGACTGCCAAAAGTCTTCCAAGTGGGTGACCGACCAACGCCACATGGCTTGGTAATCCTCAAACTGCAGCTGGCGATGCTCGGCCAACCATTGTTGGTACAGGCGCATTTGCGGGACAAAGGGCGGCGAGGCGCTGGCAGTGGTGTTCATGGCTACTAAGATGTGGCTTTGTTTTGAATGAGAAGCGCATTGTCATGGCAATTTGGACCAAGCC
>RFTM01000410.1 GCA_009923475.1 Gammaproteobacteria bacterium
CGCGGCGGGGCCGATCCCCGACAGCATCAATAGCTGCGGTGATTGCAGCGCGCCGGCCGCGAGCAGCACCTCGCGGCGTGCGCGCAAGGTGCGCCGCTCGCCGTGCTGCTGGACTTCCGCGCCGACGGCGCGCCGTCCCTCGAAGATGATCCGCAGCACCCGCGTGCGCGTGCGCACATCGAGGTTCGGCCGCTTGCCGAGGTGCGGCAGCAGGTAGCCGCGCGCGGCGCTCCAGCGCTCGCCGCCGTGCTGCGTCACCTGGTAGGTGCCGAGGCCTTCCTGCTCGGCGCCGTTGAAGTCGTCGTTCAGCGGGAAGCCGGCCTCGCGCGCAGCCGCGAGGAAGCGCCCGTGGAAGGGGTTGTCGGTGCGCAGGTCCGAGACCTTGAGCGGACCGTCCTGGCCGTGGAACGGGGCGCCGAGCCGCTCGTTGCCCTCGCTCCTGCGGAAATAGGGCAGCACATCGTCGTAGGACCAGCCGGTGGCGCCCGCGGCGGCCCAGCCGTCGTAGTCCTTGCGATGGCCGCGGATGTAGATCATGGCGTTGATCGCCGAGGAGCCGCCGAGGCCGCGGCCGCGGGGCTGGTAGCCGCGGCGTCCGCCGAGGCCGGCCTGCGGCACCGTCTCGAAGCCCCAGTTGTTGATGCGCGTCGGGATCATGGCCCAAGCGCCGACCGGCAGGCGCACGAACCAGCTGTCGCCGCCGCCGCCCGCCTCCACCAGCCCGACCCGCGTCGCCGGATCCTCGCTCAGGCGCCCGGCCAGCACGCTGCCCGCGGAGCCGCCGCCCAGCACGAGGTAATCGAAGGTGTCCGCGGCGGAGCCGGCATCCGCGCTCATGCGGCCTCCAGCACCCGCACGCTCAGGGCCGCCCGCTCGAGGCGCGGGATCGCGAGGTCGAGGAAGCCCTCGCCACCGAGCCCGCGCAACCACTCGCGCACCGTGGCCTGGTCCGCGGCAGGCAAGGCGCGGAAGTCGTCCTGCACGCCCTGCAGCTTCCAGAGCGTGAACGGGATCGCGAGCCGCGAGAAGCGGTGCGCGCCCATCGGGAACTCCGCCGGCCCGAGCGTGCGGGGCAGCGGCCGGCCGGCGGCCGGTCCCTTCGCCAGATATCTTTGGACCTCGCCCAGGATCGCCTGGTTCATGGGCAGGAACTCGCGGCAGATGATGCGCAGCACGGGCTCGAGGGTGGCGGGCAGGGTATCGACGGGCGCGCCGGGCGCGGGCGCGTCCGGCGTGGGACCGCCGTAGCGCGCACGCACCGCGTCGTGGTCCAGCGTCGCCATGCGGTCGATCCAGCCGCGCAGCGCGGGACGCGGGTCGATCCACTCGCGTTTCGGCCAAGGGTCGCGGCCGAGGTGGCCGTACATCGTGCCCTGCAGGCCGAAATCGGCGATGGTCGGATGGTCGCCGAGCAGGTAGGGCGTGGCCGCGAAGTGGCGCTCGAGCAGGTCGAGCATGGCGAGCGACCACTCCTCCATCATCGCGTACTGCGACGGCACGATGCCGACGCGCGGCACGTAGCCGCGCAGCATGCGCGCCACGCGCGACACCAGGTGGTCCTTCAGGAAGCGCGGCGCCCAAGGCGCGAGCGCATCGCCCGCCTCGCGTTCGAACAGCGCGTAGTTCTCGGTGTAGGTCCAGCGCGTGTGCATGGCGATCGGGATCCACCACTCGTCGCCCCAGGCCTCGATCAGGCCGGCGGCGATGCGCCGGCGGGGCGTGGCCGGGAAGATGGACGGCGCGGGGAATGACCGCTCGAGCGCGTCGATGATGCAGCGCGTGTCCTGCAGCCAACGGCCGTCGGGCGTCCGCAGCACCGGCATCACGCGCGCGCCCGTGTTGCGGTGGATGGGACCCACGAGCTTGGCCCAGCTGACCGGGGATTCCTCGAAGGGCACCTTCTTGTAGGTGAGGTAAGCCCGCAGCTTGCCGGCGAAGAAGGAGAGGTGCCAGGCGTAGAGGGTGTACGGCTTGTCGTCCATCAGCGCGGCTCCGGCGCGGACGCGCGGCGCAGGAATTCGCTGTCCTCGAACACGAACTGCGTCCAGCCGTCGGTGTCGAAGATCTCGGGGACGCGCTGCCGCGCGCCTTCGCGCACCGCAGGC
>RFTM01000042.1 GCA_009923475.1 Gammaproteobacteria bacterium
CAAGGCCCGCTCGAAGGGGCGCGGTGCCGAGGGCTTGCCGCCGGACTTGCTGCCGGGACTGCCGGGGATCACCGCGACCTCAGAGGACCTTGATGTGCGGGTCGGTGAGCGGCAGGTCGGCGCCGAAAGCGCGTTGGTAGAACTCGGCGATGATGGGCCGTTCGAGCTCGTCGCAGCGGTTGAGGAAGCTGACGCGGAAGGCGAGCGCCGTGTCGCGGAAGATCCGGGCGTTCTGCGCCCAGGTGATGACGGTGCGCGGGCTCATCACGGTCGAGATGTCGCCGTTCATGAACGCGTTGCGCGTCATGTCGGCCACCCGGACCATGGCCTTGATGACGCGCTGCCCGTCGGCATCGCCGTAACCCGTCACCTTGCCCGAGACGATCGCGGCCTCGATGTCGTGCGGCAGGTAGTTGAGCACGGCGACGATGGACCAGCGGTCCATCTGCCCTTGGTTGACCTGCTGGGTGCCGTGGTAGAGGCCGGACGCGTCGCCCAAGCCGATGGTGTTGCTGGTCGCGAACAGCCGGAAGTGCTTGTTCGGCGTGATGACGCGGTTCTGGTCGAGGAGCGTCAGCTTGCCGCTCGCCTCGAGCACCCGCTGGATGACGAACATGACATCCGGCCGCCCGGCGTCGTACTCGTCGAAGAGCAGGGCCACGGGACGCTGGATCGCCCAGGGCAGCAGGCCCTCGCGGAACTCGGTGACCTGGCGGCCGTCCTGCACCACGATCGCGTCGCGGCCGACGAGGTCGATGCGGCTGACATGGCCGTCGAGGTTGATGCGGATGAGCGGCCAGTTGAGGCGGGCGGCGACCTGCTCGATATGGGTCGACTTCCCCGTGCCGTGGTAGCCCTGGACCATGACGCGCCGGTCGTGGGCGAAGCCGGCGAGGATGGCGAGCGTGGTCTGCGGGTCGAAGTGGTAGGCCGGGTCGATGTCGGGCACGTATTCCGAGCGCGTGCTGAAGGCCGGGACGGCCATGTCGAGCGGCACACCGAAGTCCCTTGCGGAGACGGTCGTATCGGGGAGGAGGGAGAGCAGGGCGTCGGTGTCGCGCATCGGGTTCTGGCGCCCGGCTTCCGGGCTGATAAAACGGGTGACGGATGCCATACTACCGACAATCCCCATCCGGAGTCCGACATGAATGCAGAAGTCCAGCCGATGCGCCGTCCCTCCGGGCGTGATGCCCGCCGCGCGCAGCGCTCGGGCCCGCTCCCCGACCACCTGCGTCCGGTGCGTCCCGGCATGCAGAGCGGCCGGTTCCAGCCGCTGACGCAGTCGGGCGTCGAGCAGATCCACCAGACCGCGCTGCGCCTGCTCTCGGAGGTCGGTCTCGGCGATGCCACCGAATCGGGCATCGAGATCATGACCGCGGCGGGTTGCACGCTGACCGACACCGGTCGCCTGCTGTTCCCGCGTTCGCTGGTCGAGGACACCGTCGCCAAGGCCGGCCGCAAGTTCGTGCTGCACGGGCAGGACCCCAAGCACGACCTCGAGCCCTGGGACCGGCGCGCCTACTTCGGCACCGCGGGCGCCGCGGTGAACATGGTCGGGCCCGATGGCACCTACCGCGAGTCGACCATCCGCGACCTGTACGACATCGGTCGCATCGTCGACGTGATGGAGCACATCCACTTCTTCCAGCGCGCCGTCGTGCCGCGCGACATCCCCGACCCGTTCGAGATGGACTTCAACACCTGCTACGCGTCGGTGATGAGCACCACGAAGCACGTGGGAAGCAGCTGGGTGCACCCCGACCACCTCGAGGCGTCCTTGCAGATGCTGCACGCCATCGCGGGCGGCGAGGACAAGTGGCGCGAGCGGCCGTTCGTCAGCCAGTCCAACTGCTTCGTCGTGCCGCCCATGAAGTTCGCGGCCGACGCCTGCCGCTGCCTCGAGGTGGCGGTGCGCGGCGGCATGCCGGTGCTGCTGCTGTCGGCGGGGCAGGCCGGCGCCACCGCGCCTGCGGCGCTGGCCGGCGCGCTGGCCCAGGAAGTCGCCGAGGTGCTCGCGGGTCTCGTCTACGTCAACGCCATCAAGCCGGGCGCGCCCGCGATCTTCGGCACCTGGTGCTTCGTCTCCGACCTGCGCACCGGCGCGATGTCGGGCGGCAGCCCCGAGCAGGCGCTGCTCTCGGCGGCGGCGGGCCAGATGGGCGCGTTCTACGACCTCACGGTCGGCACCGCCTCGGGCATGACCGACTCCAAGGTCGCCGACGCGCAGGCCGCCGGCGAGAAGGCCCTCAACCACGCGCTCGTCGGCAACTCGGGCGCCAACATGATCTACGAGTCCGCGGGCATGCATGCGAGCCTGCTCGGCTTCTCGCTCGAGAGCCTGGTCATCGACAACGACATCATCGGCGCCACGCAGCGCACCATCAAAGGCATCGAGGTCAACGAGGAGAAGCTCTCCTTCGAGACCATCAAGGATGTCTGCCTCAACGGGCCGGGGCATTACCTCGGCAGCGCGCAGACGCTCGAGCTGATGCAGACCGAGTACCTCTATCCCGCCATCGGCGACCGGCGCAGCCCGAACGAGTGGACCGAGCAGGGCGCCACCGACGCGCTGCAGCGCGCCGCCAGCCGGGTGCAGGAGATCCTCGCCGAGCACCATCCGGCGCATGTGCCGGAGGCGATCGACGCCGCCATCCGCCAGAAGTATCCGGTGAAGCTCGACCGCTCGGCGATGCTCAAGCGCTGAACCGATGTCCCTCCCGAGCCATGCGAACGTGGTCATCGTCGGCGGCGGCGTGGCCGGCTGCTCGATCGCCTATCACCTGACGAAGATCGGCATCACCGACGTCGTCCTGCTCGAGCGCAAGCAGCTCACCTGCGGCACGACCTGGCACGCGGCGGGCCTCGTCGGCCAGCTGCGCGCCACGCGCAACCTCACCGAGCTCGCCAAGTACACGGCCGAGCTCTACCGTTCGCTCGAGGCCGAGACGGGGCAGGCGACGGGCTTCAAGCAGAACGGCTCGATCAGCGTCGCCAAGACCCGCGCGCGCCTGGAGGAGCTGCACCGCGGCGCCTCGATGGGCAAGACCTTCGGGCTCGAGATCGACCTGCTCTCCACCGCCGAGATCCGCGAGCGCTGGCCGCTGCTCGAGGTGGGCGACCTCGTCGGCGGCATCTTCATCCGCAAGGACGGCCAGACCAACCCCATCGACACCACGCAGGCCTTCGCGCGCGGCGCGCGGATGCGCGGCGCCAAGATCCTCGAGAACACCAAGGTCACGGGCATCCGCGTCGAGAAGGGGCGTGCGGCGGGCGTCGACACCGAGTCGGGCTACATCTCGGCCGACACCGTCGTGATCTGCGCCGGCATGTGGTCGCGCGAACTCGGCCGCGCGGCGGGGGTCTCCATCCCGCTGCATGCCGCCGAGCACTTCTACATCGTCACTGAGCCCATCGCCGCCGTGCCGCCGAACCTGCCGGTGCTGCGCGTCTACGACGAATGCGCCTACTACAAGGAAGACGCCGGCAAGCTGCTGGTGGGCTGCTTCGAGCCGGTCGCCAAGCCCTGGGGCATGGACGGCATCCCCGAGTCCTTCTGCTTCGATTCCCTGCCCGAGGACGCCGAGCACTTCGAGCCCATCCTCGAGGCCGCGGTGCGCCGCGTGCCGGTGCTCGCCGACGCCGGCATCCAGCTCTTCTTCAACGGGCCCGAGAGCTTCACACCGGACGACCGCTACTACATCGGCGAGGCGCCTGAGGTCCGCGACCTGTTCGTCGCCACCGGCTTCAACTCGGTGGGCATCGCGGCGAGCGGCGGTGCAGGCAAGGTGGTCGCCGACTGGATCCGCGACCGCCGTCCGCCCATGGACCTCGCGGATGTCGACATCCGGCGCGCGCTGCCGTTCCAGTCGAACCGGCGCTACCTGCGCGACCGCACGGTCGAGACGCTGGGGCTGCTCTACGCCATGCACTGGCCGTACTACCAGTACCGTACGGCGCGTGGCGCGCGCCGCACGGCGTTGCACGACCGGCTGGTCGCGGCGGGCGCCTGCATGGGCGAGACCGCGGGCTGGGAGCGCCCGAACTGGTTCGCGCCGCCCGGCGTCGAGCCGAAGTACGAGTACTCCTACGGCCGCCAGAACTGGTTCGAGCATTCCGGCGCCGAGTGCCGCGCGGTGCGCGACGACGTCGCGCTCTTCGACCAGACCTGCTTCGCCAAGTACCTGGTGCAGGGCCGGGATGCCTGCGCGGTGCTCAACCGCCTCTCGACCAGCGAGATGGACGTACCGGTCGGACGCATCGTCTACACGCAGTGGCTCAACGACCGCGGCGGCATCGAGGCCGACCTCACCATCACGCGCCTCGCCGAGACGCGGTATCTGGTGGTCACCTCCGCGATCTGCCAGACGCGCGACCTCGCCTGGCTGCAGCGCCATCTCGACGACCATCCGCAGCTGCACTGCACCGCCACCGATGTCACGGCCGGCATCGCGATGCTCGGCGTGATGGGCCCGAAGAGCCGTGCGCTGCTTTCGGCGGTGTCGGGCGCCGACCTCTCCAAGGAGGCGCATCCCTTCGGCTGGTCGCGCGAGATCGAGATCGGCTACGCGCGCGTGCGCGCGAGCCGCATCACCTACGTGGGCGAGCTCGGTTGGGAGCTCTACATCCCCGCCGAACAGGTGTTGGACGTCTTTGAACGCCTCACCGAGGCGGGCGCGGCCTTCGGCCTGAAGCATGCCGGCTACCACGCCATGGCCTCCTGCCGTGTCGAGAAAGGCTACCGCCACTGGAGCCACGACATCGCCGACGAAGACACCCCGCTCGAGGCCGGGCTCGGTTTCACGGTGGCCTGGGACAAGCCGGGCGGCTTCATCGGCCGCGAGGCCCTGCTCGCGCAGCGTGGCCGCGTGCTGCCGAAGCGGCTCGTGCAGGTGATGCTCGAAGACGCCTCGGACGCCGCGCCCTTGCTCTACCACGAGGAGCCGATCGTGCGGGACGGCGCGATCGTCGGCTCCACGCGCTCAGGCGCCTGGGGCCATCGCATCGGCCGCTCCATCGGCATGGGCTACGTCCACTGCGAGGCGGGCGTCACGCCCGAATGGCTCGCCTCGGGCCGTTGGGAGATCGAGGTCGCGGGCGTGCGCCACGCCGCCCGTGCACAGCTTGCGCCTTGGTACGACCCCAAGGGCGAACGCATCAAGTCTTGAGGACATCCAGAGATGAAGACCCATGCTGAGGTGGTGATCATCGGCGGCGGCTCCGTCGGCTGCAGCGCGCTCTACCACCTGACCCAACTCGGCGTGCGCGACGCCGTGCTGCTCGAGCGCGACGAACTCACCGCCGGGTCCACCTGGCATGCGGCGGGCAACTGCCCGAACTTCTCCACCTCCTGGAACCTCATCAAGCTGCAGCGCCACAGCACCAAGCTCTACTCGCAGCTCGGCGCGCGGGTCGGCTACGACATGAACTACCACGTCACCGGCAGCATCCGGCTCGCGCACACCGCGGACCGGGTGGACGAGTTCCGGCACGTGGTCTCGCAGGCTCGCGCCCAGGGCATCGAGTTCGAGATGCTCTCGCCCGCCGAGATCCGCGAGCGTCATCCCTTCGTCACCACCGACGACATCAAGGCGGGCCTCTACGACCCCTACGACGGCGACATCGACCCCGCACAGCTCACGCAGGCGCTCGCCAAGGGCGCGCGCGACGCCGGCGCGACCATCTACCGCCAGACGCGGGTCACGGCCATCGAGCGCACGCCGTCCGGCGAGTGGCGCATCACCACCGACAAGGGCGTCATCCAGGCGCCCAAGGTCATCAACGCCGCGGGCTACCGCGGTGGCGAGGTGGCGGCGATGGTGGGCGCGTACCTCCCCATCGTCACGCTTTCGCACCAGTACCTCATCACCGAGGACATCCCGGAGCTCGCCGCGCGGGGCACCGACCGCGTGCCGCTGCTGCGCGACCCGGACGTCAGCTACTACCTGCGCCAGGAGCGTCACGGCCTGATCCTCGGGCCCTACGAGTGGGACGCGAAGGCGCATTGGCTCGAGGGTCTGCCGGACCAGTTCGCGCACCAGCTCTTCGATGACGACCTCGGCCGCATCGAGAGATACATCGAGGCCGCCTGCGAGCGGGTGCCCATCCTCGGCTCCGTGGGCGTCAAGCGCGTCATCAACGGGCCGATCCCTTACGCGCCGGACGGCAACCCGCTGCTCGGCCCCGCGCCGGGGCTGCCCGGGTTCTACCATTGCTGCGCCTTCACCTTCGGCATCGCGCAGGCGGGCGGCGCCGGCAAGCTGATCGCCGAGTGGGTCGCGCTCGGCCAGCCCGAGTGGGACATGTGGCCGCTCGATTCGCGCCGCTACCTCGACTGCCACAACGACCGCTTCGTGCTCGCCAAGGCCATCGAGACCTATCAGCACGAGTACGGCATCGGCTATCCGGCCGAGGAGCGCCCTGCGGGGCGTCCCGCCAAGGCCTCGCCGGTCTACCCGCGCCTGCGCGACAAGGGCGCGAAGTTCGGCGCCCGCGGCGGCTGGGAGCGCGCGGTGTACTTCCCCGAAGCGGGCGACCCGCCGGGTCCCGAGGTCTCGTTCCGCCGCCCCGCTTGGCACGCGGCCGTCGCCCGCGAATGCGAGGCGGTGCAGCAGCGCGTGGCGGTGCTCGACCTGCCGGGCTTCACCAAGTTCGAGGTCTCGGGCAGCGGCGCCGCCGAGTGGCTGGACCGCATGGTGACGGGCGTCGTCCCCAAGGCCGGCCGCACCGCGCTCAACTATTTCTGCGCGCCGAACGGCGGCATCGTCACCGAGATGACGCTGACCACCTTCGGTCCCGACCGCTTCTGGCTGATCAGCGCCGCGGCAGGCGAGCGCCACGACGAGCACTGGCTGCGCGAGCACCTGCCGGCCTCGGGCGTGCGCATCGACAACCTCTCCGCGCGTTACGGCACGCTGATCCTCGTCGGGCCGCGCTCGCGAGAGGTACTGGCCAAGCTCACGCGCGCCGACCTCTCGAACGCGGCCTTCCCGTGGCTCTCGGTGCGCGACATCGAGATCGGCTACACCCGCGCCACCGCCATGCGCGTCAACTATGTGGGCGAACTCGGCTGGGAACTGCACATCCCCGCCGAGCACATGCTGTCGGTCTACGACCTCCTGTGGGAGGCGGGCCGCGAGTTCGGCATCCACGACTTCGGGCTCTATGCCATGGACAGCCTGCGCCTCGAGAAATGCTACCGCGGCTGGAAGGGCGACCTCACCACCGAGTACACGCCGTTCATGGCCTCGCTCGACCGCTTCGTGAAGCTCGACAAGCCGGGCGGTTTCATGGGCGTCGAGGCGCTGCGCCGCGAGGCCGCGGCGGGCCCGCGGGAGCGCTTCGTGCCGCTCTTGGTCGATGCGGGCGACGCCGATGCGGCAGCGGTGTCCATCGTCTTCAAGGGCGACGAGCAGGTGGGCCTCGTGACCTCGGGCGGCTACGGCTACCGGCTCAAGCAGAGCATCGCGCTCGCCTATGTCCGCACGGACATGGCGGCGCCGGGCACGGAGCTTTCGGTGGAGATCCTGGGCGAGCGTCGCCGTGCGGTGGTCGCCGTCGAGCCGCTCTACGACCCGCAGAACCTGCGCCTGAAGGCTTAGCGGCGACTGCCGTCGGTCCGCCTACCTGCGGCGACTGCCGTCGCCGCGCATCAAGAGCAGCGCGATCGCGGCCGAGGCGACCATCAGGAACACGCTGACGGCGTTCAGGACGGGCGTCGCGCCGTCGCGCATGCGGCCGTACATCATCACCGTGAGCGGCGAGTCGGCGCCGACCAGCATCAGCGTGGTGTTGAAGTTCTCGAAGGACATCAGGAACACGATCGCCGCGGAGCCGATCAGCGCCGGCCGCAGGTAGGGCAGGGTGATGGTCGCGAGCGCCGCCGGGCGCGAGGCGCCGAGGTTGTAAGCCGCCTCTTCGAGCGTGCGGTCGAAGCGCTTGAGGCGCGCGCTGATGGTGAGCGTGGCGATGGCGATGAGGTAGGACACCTGGCCGAGCACGACCAAGGGCAGGCCCGGACGCAGGAACTCCGCTTCCCAGCCGAACACGTCGCCCATGAGGTCCGCGACCCGGCTCGCGAAGGCGAGGATGGAGATGCCGAGGATCACGCCCGGGATCACGAGCGGCACCAGCATCAGCAGCGACAGCAGCCCCTGGCCGCGGAAGCGCATGCGCTCCATCAGGAAGGCGTTGGTGGTGCCGACCACCACCGACAGCAGCGTGACCCAGGAAGCCACCAGCAGGCTCGTGAGGATGCTGCCCATGAGCTCTTCGTCCTTGAAGAGGCCGGTGCGGCCTTGGGCGTCGTTGCCGGTGAACCAGTCGAGCGTGAAGCCCTGCCAGGGCGGCGCCGGGTAGGGCGCGTCGTTGAAGGCGAAGGCGGCGACGGTGACGAGCGGCAGGAACAGGAACACGAGGAAGGCCGCGACGAAAGCGACGGTCGCGACGCGCAGCCAGAGCGGACGGGGCAGTGAGGGGATCATGTGCGGCGGGCCGGGCGCATGGAATCAGGTGCGGCTCATGACGTCGGCGAACTTCTGGCCGCTCAGGCGCAGGCCGAACCAGACCATGAGGCTGGACAGCGCGAGCAGCAGGAAGCCGAAGGCCGCGCCCTGCTCCCAATTGAAGCGGGTGATGAACTGGGTGTAGATCTGCTCGGTGAACCACAGCGAGTTCTTGCCGCCGAGCAGCGAGGCCGTGAGGTAGTTGCCGAGCGTGAGCATGAACACCACGATGCAGCCCGCCGTGATGCCGGGCGCGGCATGCGGGATGACCACCGTGCGCAGCACCGTCCAACCGTCGCCGCCGAGGTCGTAGGCGGCCTCGATCAGCGAGTCGTCGAGGCTCTCGAGGCTGGAGTAGAGCGGGACCACCATGAAGAGCAGCGAGGTGTAGACGAGGCCGACGAGGATGGTGGCGTCGCGGTACAGCATCTCGACCGGCACGGCGGTGATGCCGAGCGAGACCAGGAGCCCCGGCAGCACGCCGGTCTCGCGCAGCAGGATCATCCAGCCGAGCGTGCGCACGGTCTCGCTGACCCAGAAGGGGATCAGGCAGACCGCGAACAGCAGCGCGCTGACGCGCCCGCGGGTGAGCTTGGCGATGGTCCAGGCGACCGGAAAGGCGATGAGCAGCGTGATCGCGGTGGCGATGACCGAGATGACGGCGGTGCGCACGAACACGTCCCAGTAGAGCGGTTCGGCGAAGAAGGTGCGGTACTGGGCGAGGCTCCAGGTGAACTCGCCGGGTCCGCTGCGCTCGTGGAAGGACAGCAGCGCGAGGTCGAGGTGGGGCAACAGGATGA
>RFTM01000411.1 GCA_009923475.1 Gammaproteobacteria bacterium
GCGGTCGCCGACCACCGGGAACTCCTCGGCAAGGTCGATGCGGTCAGCGTCGTCACCACCACGCCCGCGCATTTCGCCATCGCCCGCGACTTCCTCGAGGCCGGCGCCCATGTGCTCGTCGAGAAGCCGATCACCGAGACGGTGGAGCAGGCGCAGTCGCTGATCGACGTCGCGGCGCGCTGCGGCCGCATCCTGCAGGTGGGGCACCTGGAACGCTTCAACCCGGCGATCGTCGCCGCCGAACGCGAGCTCGCCGGCGCGCGGTTCATCGAGTGCCAGCGGCTTGCGCCCTTCAAGGAGCGCGGCACCGACGTCAACGTCGTGCTCGACCTCATGATCCACGACATCGACATCGTGCAGAGCATCGTCGGCCGGCGCATCGAGTCCATCGACGCGGTCGGCACGCCGGTGTTCTCGGGCGCGGTCGACATCGCCAACGCGCGGCTGCGCTTCGAGGGCGGCTGCGTCGCCAACGTCACGGCGAGCCGCGTCAGCCTCAAGACCGAGCGCAAGCTGCGCCTGTTCCGCGACGACGCCTACCTCTCCATCGACCTGCAGCAGCGCATCCTCACCGTCATCCGCAAGCGCGCGACGCCGCCCGCTGCGGGGGAGCTGCCCGTGGCGATCGAGGAGCAGAGCTTCGAGCAGGGCGATGCGCTGCGCGCCGAGATCCGCTCCTTCCTCGATTGCATCCGGCACGGACGGCCGCCGGTCGTCACGGGCGAGGACGGGCTGCGCGCGCTCGAGACCGCCATCCGCATCACCGGGCTGCTGCAGGGGAAGACGCCATGACGACACCGGCACATCTTCGGCGCCGGCCGCGCCACGTGACGGTCGCGGCGACGCAGTTCGCCTGCGGTTGGGACGCGGACGCCAACCTCGCCGCCGCCGAGCGGTCGGTGCGCGAGGCGGCCGGACGCGGCGCGCAGGTCATCCTGCTGCAGGAACTCTTCGAGACGCCGTACTTCTGCATCGAGCAGGACGCGCGCCACCTCGCGCTCGCCAAGCCCATCGCGGACAACGCGGCCATCCGACACTTCCGCGGCCTGGCGCGCGAGCTCGGCGTGGTGCTGCCGATCAGCGTCTTCGAGGCGTCCGGGCAGTCGTTCTTCAACAGCGTCGCGATCGTCGACGCCGACGGCGAAGTGCTCGGCGTCTACCGCAAGTCGCACATCCCGAACGGTCCCGGGTACCAGGAGAAGTCCTACTTCAGCCCCGGCGACACCGGTTTCCGCGCCTGGGACACGCGTTTCGGCCGCATCGGCGTCGGCATCTGCTGGGACCAGTGGTTCCCGGAGTGCGCGCGGGCGATGGCGCTGATGGGCGCCGAGCTGCTGCTCTATCCGACCGCCATCGGCAGCGAACCGCCGCCGGCGCCGCCCATCGACTCGCGCGGGCATTGGCAGCGCACGCAGCAAGGCCACTCGGCGGCGAACATGATGCCGCTCATCGCCTCCAACCGCTGGGGCGTCGAGCGCTCGCTGCAGGATCCCGCGGGGCTGCACATCCGCTTCTACGGCTCGTCCTTCATCACCGACGGCACCGGCGCGAAGGTCGCCGAAGCGGGCGAGGAGGGCGATGCGGTGCTGGTCGCGTCCTTCGACCTCGACGAGCTCGCCGCCGCGCGCGCGGCCTGGGGCGTGTTCCGCGACCGGCGGCCCGAGCTCTACGGCGCGCTCACGACCTTCGACGGCGGCTCGCGCGACGGGGCCCCGCGACCGCGGTGAGACCGCCCATCCCCGCCTGGGTCGTCACCGGCCCGCTCGGCTGCGGCAAGACCACCCTGATCGCGGGCCTGCTCGCCGCCAAGCCTGCGCAGGAGCGTTGGGCGGTGTTGCTCAATGAATTCTCCGACGCCGGCATCGATGCGCTGACCGTCGCCGCGGCGGCGCGCGGCCCCTACGACGTGCGCCTGGTGCCGGGCGGCTGCCTGTGCTGCGCCGGCGAGGCGGACTTCCGTCGCACGCTGCGCGAACTCGTCGACGGCGAGCGTCCCGACCGCATCGTCGTCGAGCCCTCCGGCATCGGCCATCCGGCGGGCATCGTCGAGGAGTTGCTCGCGCACCAGGCGGCGGGCGGGATCGTGCTGGAGGCGGTGCT
>RFTM01000412.1 GCA_009923475.1 Gammaproteobacteria bacterium
TCGTGCTCTCGCACCTCGGCGCCGCGCAGCAGGCGATGCCCGGCGCCCAGCTGTCGCTGATGCTCAACGACCTGCGCAACGTGGTCGCCGGAAGCCTGCCCGCGTCCGCGGTGTCGGAGCCGGTGCGCGAGGCCGCCGCCGAGTTCCTGCGCCTCAAGCGCCTCGCCGGGTTCTCCCTGGCCGCCGCCGCGCTCGGCGTCGGGTTGCTCGGCCTGCTGTGGGTGCGCGCGCGCATCCGCCCCGACCTGCGCGCCCGCAACGAGTACGAGCGGCTGGTGGAGTGGGCGTTGTTCGCCTGTTCGGCCGTGGCCGTGCTCACGACGCTCGGCATCGTGCTCTCCATCGTCTTCGAGGCCGGCCGGTTCTTCTCGATCGTGCCGTTCACCGACTTCCTCTTCGGCACCAACTGGAGCCCGCAGATGGCGATCCGCGCCGACCAGGTCGGCTCGTCGGGCGCCTTCGGGGCGGTGCCGCTGTTCGTCGGCACGCTGCTCATCTCCCTGGTGGCGATGGTGGTCGCGGTGCCGCTCGGGCTGTTCTCCGCCATCTACCTCGCCGAATACGCGGCGCCCAAGGTGCGGCGCATCGTCAAGCCCTTGCTCGAGGTGTTGGCGGGCGTCCCCACGGTGGTCTACGGCTTCTTCGCGGTGACCACCATCGGGCCGATGCTCCGCCATCTCGGCGAATCCGTCGGGCTGACGGTCGCAGGCGAGAGCGCGCTCGCCGCGGGCCTCGTCATGGGCATCATGATCATCCCGTTCGTCTCGTCGCTCGCCGACGACATGATCACCGCCGTGCCGCAGAGCCTGCGCGACGGCGCCTACGCGCTCGGCGCGACGCGCTCCGAGACCATCCGCCAGGTCGTGCTGCGCGCGGCGCTGCCCGGCATCGTCGGCGGCATCCTGCTCGCCGTCTCCCGCGCCATCGGCGAGACCATGATCGTGGTGATGGCGGCCGGCCTTGCCGCCAACCTCACCTTCAACCCGCTCGAAGCCGTCACCACCGTCACCGTGCAGATCGTCACGCTGCTGGTCGGCGACCAGGAGTTCGACAGCCCGAAGACGCTGGCCGCCTTCGCGCTCGGCCTGATGCTGTTCCTCGCGACCCTGCTGCTCAACGTCATCGCGCTGTACGTGGTGAGGAAGTACCGTGAACAGTACGAGTAGCCCCGCGCCGCGCTCCGCGGCCGACACGCAGGCGAGGGTGCGCGCGGGCCTCGCGCGCCGCTACCGCGCGGAGCGGCGGTTCCGCGCCTACGGGCTCACCGCCGTGGCGCTCGGCATCGCGTTCGTGGTGCTGCTGTTCGGCACCGTGCTGGCGCAGGGCGCCTCGGTGCTGCGCCAGGCCTACCTGCAGCTCGACATCCGCTACGACCCCGAGGTCATCGACCCCGCCGGGACGCGCAATCCGCAAGACCTCGTCGTCGCCGACTACCAGGCCCTCGTCAAGGCGGCGCTCCGCGAGCGCTTCCCGGAGGTCGAGGGTCGTCCGGCGCTGCGCGAGCTGTACGGGATCGTCAGCAGCGCGGCCGGCATCGAGCTGCAGCGAAGGGTCGTCGCCAACCCCGGCCTGATCGGCCAGCGCGAGCGCGTCACGCTGCTCGCCGACGACACGGTGGACATGCTGCTCAAGGGCAAGGTCTCCCGCGCCGCGCCCGAAGAGGAGCGGCGCCTGTCCGACGCGCAGGTCGCCTGGGTCGACGCGCTGCGCGCCGACGGCGCGCTCAAGCTGCGCTTCAACCGCGCGTTCTTCGGCAACGGCGACTCCCGCGATCCCGAGCAGGCCGGCGTGCGCGGCGCGGTGGTCGGCTCGTTCCTCACGCTGCTCATCACGCTGCTGCTGTCGTTCCCGATCGGCGTCGGCGCCGCCGTCTACCTCGAGGAGTTCGCGACGCGCAACCGCATCACCGACATCATCGAGGTCAACATCAACAACCTCGCGGCGGTGCCTTCCATCGTGTTCGGCCTGCTCGGCCTCGCCACATTCATCGGGTTCTTCGGCATGCCGCGCTCCGCGCCGGTGGTGGGCGGGCTGGTGCTGGCGCTGCTGGTTCTGCCGACCATCATCATCGCCTC
>RFTM01000413.1 GCA_009923475.1 Gammaproteobacteria bacterium
GTCGTCGGCGTCGCGCACGAAGGAGAGCGCGAGGTAGTCGGCCCGCTGGGCCGCCGCGAAGCGGATGTCCTCGCGGTCCTTGTCGGTGAGCGCGGGCGCCGAGATGCCGCCGCCCTTGCGGTTGAGGCCCTTGCGGTTGGAGAGCTCGCCGCCCGCGACCACGCGGGTGCGGATGCGCGTGCCCTCGACCGCCAGCACCTCGAGCACGATCAGGCCGTCGTTGAGCAGCAGGGTGTCGCCGGCCGCGACGTCGGCGGTGAGCTCCTTGTAGGCGACGCCCACCGCGTCGACGGTGCCCGCAGCCGCGTCGAGCGCGGTGTCGAGGGTGAAGGGCGCGCCGTCGACCAGCTGCACCTTGCCCTCGACGAAGCTCTCGATGCGGATCTTGGGTCCGGCAAGGTCGCAGAGGATGGCGACCTCGCGGCCGGTGCGCCGTCCGGCCTCGCGCAGCAGCTCGATGCGGCGCAGGTGGTCGGCGTGCTTGCCGTGCGAGAAGTTGACGCGCGCGACGTCGAGGCCGGCGCGGCACATGTCGGTGAGGACCTCGAGGTCGTCGGTGGCCGGCCCGAGGGTGGCGACGATCTTGGTGCGGCGCTGCATCAGGCCCCCGTGGCGGCGCGCGCCTCGAGCGCGGCCACCGCAGGCAGGGTCTTGCCCTCGACGAACTCGAGGAAGGCACCGCCGCCCGTCGAGATGTAGGAGATGCCGCCCTCGACCCCGTACTTCTCGATGGCCGCGAGCGTGTCGCCGCCGCCGGCGAGCGAGAACGCGGGGCTCGCGGCGATGGCCTTCGCCAGCGTCTCGGTGCCGCGCCCGAAGGCGTCGAACTCGAACACCCCCACCGGGCCGTTCCACAGGATGGTGCCCGCATCGGCGAGCAGCCCGGCGAAGCGCTGCGCGGTGTCCGGACCGATGTCGAGGATGAGTTCGTGCGGACGGACCTCGCCCGCCGCGCGCACCACCGGCACCGCCGCCGGCGAGAACTCCTCCGCCACCACCACGTCGGTGGGCAGCGGGATCTGCGCGCCGCGCGCCTTCGCCTGCGCGAGCAGCGCGCGCGCCGTGTCGAGCATGTCCGGTTCGTGCAGCGACTTGCCGACCGGCACGCCGGTGGCGGCGAGGAAGGTGTTGGCGATGCCGCCGCCGACGATCAGCTGGTCGACCTTGGCGAGCAGCGACTCGAGCACGGTGAGCTTGGTCGACACCTTGGAACCGGCGACGATGGCGACCAGCGGGCGCTTGGGGTGCGCGAGCGCGCGCGACAGCGCATCGAGCTCGGCGACCAGCAAGGGGCCCGCGCAGGCCACGGGCGCGAAGCGGGCCACGCCGTGCGTGCTCGCCTCGGCGCGGTGCGAGGTGCCGAAGGCATCCATCACGAACACGTCGCAGAGCGCGGCCATGCGGCGCGACAGCGCCTCGTCGTCCTTCTTCTCGCCCTTGTTGAAGCGCACGTTCTCGCAGAGCACGACCTCGCCGGGCGCGCACTCGACGCCGCCCAGCCAATCACGCTCGAAACGCACCGGCTGGCCGAGCAGCTCGCCGAGCCGCGCCGCCACCGGCGCGAGCGAATCCGCCGCGGAGGGCTCGCCCTCCTTGGGCCGGCCGAGGTGCGAGAGCACGATGACGCGCGCGCCGGCCGCGACCGCGGCGCGCAAGGACGGCACCGCGGCGCGGATGCGCGCGTCGCTGGTGATGGCGCCGTCCTCGACCGGGACGTTGAGGTCCTCGCGGATGAGCACCCGCTTGCCCCGCAGGTCGAGGTCGGTCATGCGCAGCACGGCCATCGCGCGGCGCCTCAGGAGGCCTTGGACCAGGCGAGCGTGGTGTCGAGCATGCGGTTGGAGAAGCCCCACTCGTTGTCGTACCAGGCGCAGACCTTCACCAGGGTGCCGCCCGTGACCTTGGTCATGGTGGCGTCGTAGGTGGAGGAATGCGCGTCGTGGTTGTAGTCGATGGAGACCAGCGGCGCGTCGGTGTAGGCCAGCACCTTGGCGAGCGGCCCGGAGGCCGCGGCGGCCTTCATCAGCGTGTTGATCTCGTCCACCGTGGTCGCGCGGGCCGCCGTGAAGGT
>RFTM01000414.1 GCA_009923475.1 Gammaproteobacteria bacterium
GCATGCGGTGGGGCACCGCCCCGGCCTCATCGGCCGGGGCGGGCGATCCCTGCGTCGCGTGGTCGGGCGGTTCGTCCGACATCGGTTCTCAGGCGACCGTCGTCAAGCGGCGTCGTTCAGCCCGAGGCCGCCTCGTCCCGGCCGGCCGGAGCCTCGCCTGACGCGGACTCCTCGCCCTCGGCGACGCCCGTGCTCTCGTCCAGGAAGCCTGCGCCGCCGTCCTCGACCTGGCGCCGACGGTGCGCATGGGCCGCGAAGCCCGTGCCCGCCGGGATCAGGCGACCGACGATGACGTTCTCCTTGAGGCCGCGCAGCTCGTCCTTCAGGCCGCGGACGGCCGCCTCGGTGAGCACGCGGGTGGTCTCCTGGAACGAGGCCGCGGAGATGAACGACTCGGTGGCGAGCGAGGCCTTGGTGATGCCGAGCAGCACCGGCTGCAGGCTCGCGGCCGCCTTGTTGTCGTCCTTGGCGCGGTCGTTGATGTCCATCGCGCGCGAGCGGTCGAGCTGCTCGCCCTTGAGCAGCGCGGTCTCGCCCGTGGCGGTGACCTCGGTCTTGCGCAGCATCTGGCGGATGATCACCTCGATGTGCTTGTCGTTGATCTTGACGCCCTGCAGGCGGTAGACGTCCTGGATCTCGCGCACGAGGTAGTTGGCCAGCGACTCGACGCCCTGCAGGCGCAGGATGTCGTGCGGGTTCGGCTCGCCGTCGGCGATGACCTCGCCGCGGGTGACCTGCTCGCCCTCGAAGACGTTGAGCTGGCGCCACTTCGGGATCAGCTCCTCGTACTTCTCGCCCTTCTCGTCGGTGATGACGAGGCGGCGCTTGCCCTTGGTCTCCTTGCCGAAGCTCACGGTGCCGCTCTTCTCGGCGAGGATCGCCTGGTCCTTCGGCTTGCGCGCCTCGAACAGGTCCGCGACGCGCGGCAGGCCGCCGGTGATGTCGCGGGTCTTGGAGGACTCCTGCGGGATGCGCGCGATGACGTCGCCGACCGACACCTTGGCGCCGTCCTCGAGGCTGATGAGCGCGCCCGCCGGCAGCGTGTAGACCGCCGGGATCTCGGTGTTGGCGAACGGCACTTCCTTGCCCTTCGCGTTCACGAGCTTGATGGTCGGGCGCAGCTCCTTGCCGCCGCGCTGCTTGCTGCCGTCCATGACGACCACGGACGAGAGGCCGGTGACCTCGTCGACCTGGCGCGTGACGGTCAGGCCGTCCACGAAGTCCTGGAAGCGCAGGAAGCCCGCCACCTCGGTGACGACCGGGTGGGTGTGCGGGTCCCAGGTGGCGACCGTCTGGCCCGCCGCGACCATCGTGCCCTCACGGGCGTTGATCTGCGCGGCGCCTCCGATTACAAGCTCATGGACGCGCGTGCGCTCGACGCCTGGCGCGAGATGCGCGAACGCATCACGTTTTATCGCGGTATGTCGGCGTGGCTCGGTTTTCGACGGGTGCGCCTGCCTTTTACCGTTGCCGAACGATCCGCGAGTGAATCCAAATGGTCGACCGCGACGCTGCTACGGCTCTCGCTGCGCGCGCTGACCTCGTTTACCTCATTGCCGCTGCAGCTGATCTCGGCGCTCGGCTTACTGTTCTTTGTAGCCTCGCTCGTGCTCGGTGTGCAGACGCTATGGATGAAACTGAGTGGTGCGGCGACCACTGGCTTCACGACCGTGATATTGCTGCAGCTGATCATCGGTAGTGCGCTCATGTTCTCGCTCGGCATCATCGGCACTTATCTTGCCCGCATTCACGATGAGGTGAAGGCGCGACCGCGCTATATCGTCGCCGCGCGGGCCGGCGGCCGCGCAGAACGCGCGAACTGACCGCGTTGCCGCTGATGCTCGCGCTACTCTTCGTTCTGCTTGCAACCCTCATCGGGGCGCTGCTCGTGCGTCTCGTATGGAGAGTTCTTTGGGCGCCGACGTTCGAGCGCTCGCTGCGTTCACAGACATCGTTGCCACTGCCCGAGTGGGTGATCTTCTGGCCTGCCTCCTGGGTGCTCGGTACGCTCGTTTTCGGCTGGACGAGTTTTCTTTGGGCCGAAAGCGCTCGATCAATCGTCGAGGGAGC
>RFTM01000415.1 GCA_009923475.1 Gammaproteobacteria bacterium
GCGCGCCGCCGCAGCCCGCCCAAGGGCAGCGGCGATCCGGCGTGGCGCAAGCTCGAGCGCCTGCGCGAAGAGAAGCGCACCGCCGAGCTGACGAGCGACTTCGACGACTACGACATCGAACCGGCGCCCGCCGCGACCAAGCGCGCGGGCAAGGGCGCCTCGAAGCGCTGAGCCGGTTCAGCGGAAGTCGCGCGAGCGCACCAGCAGGCGGCCGAGCAGCGCCGAGCGGTCGACGAGCCGCTCGACGATGACGTGCCGCACCTCGCCCTGCCGCTGCAGCCGCCCCTGCGCCTCGAGCAAGCGCGCGCGCAGCAGCGGCTGGCGCTGCGCCTCGCCCACCCGCTTCCAGACGATGAGGTTGACCGTGCCGGTCTCGTCCTCGAGCGTGACGAAGGTGACGCCGCCCGCGGTGCCCGGCTTCTGGCGCGTCAGCACCAGCCCGGCGACGCGCACGCGGCGCCCGTCATCCGAGTCCGCCAGCTCGCGCGCCGTGAGCAACGGCGGGCCTGCGGCGCGCGCCGCAGCGCCACCGGCGGCCCGCATGCCGGGCCAACGCGGCCGCAGCAAGGCGAGCGGATGGCGGCCGAGCGTGAGCCCGAGGCTGCGGTAGTCGGCGACCAGGTCCTCGCCCTCGGTGGGCACCGGCAGCAGCGGCAGCGTGGGGTCGGCGGCGGGCGGCGCGAGCGGCAGCGCGACCTCGGTGCCCGCCACCTGCCAGAAAGCGTGGTGGCGGTTGCCGGAGAGCGAGGCACAGGCGCCTGCGGCGGCGAGCGCCTCGAGGTCGCCGCGGTCGAGCGCGGCGGCTTCGGCGAGGTCCTGCAGGTCGGTGAACGGCGCGCGCGCTTCGCGCGAGGCTCCCCCGGCCGCGCGGCGCGCTTCGCGCACCGCGACCACCCGCTCGGCGCCGGCGCGCGTCAGGCCGCGCACCAGGCGCAGCCCGAGCCGCAGCGCCGGCCGGGCCGCGTCGCCGGATGACGGCTCGAGCGAGCAATCGACGCCGCTCACGCCGACATCGACGGGGCGCACCTCGACGCCGTGCTCGCGCGCGTCGCGCACCAGCTGCGCGGGCGCATAGAAGCCCATCGGCTGGCTGTCGAGCAGCGCCGCGGTGAACGCCGCCGGCTCGTGACGCTTGAGCCAGGCCGAGACGTAGACCAGCAGCGCGAAGCTCGCGGCGTGCGACTCGGGGAAGCCGTACTCGCCGAAGCCCTGGATCTGGCCGAAGATGCGCGCGGCGAAGGCCTCGTCGTAGCCGCGCGCGCGCATGCCGTCGAGCAGCCGCCGCTCGAAGTGCCCGAGCCCGCCATGGCGCTTCCAGGCCGCCATCGCGCGGCGCAACTGGTCGGCCTCGCCCGGCGTGAAGCCCGCCGCGACGATCGCCACCTGCATCACCTGCTCCTGGAAGATCGGCACGCCGAGGGTGCGCTGCAGCACGGCCTTCACCGCCTCGCTCGGATAGTCGACCGGCTCCTCGCCGTTGCGGCGGCGCAGGTAGGGATGGACCATGTCGCCCTGGATCGGCCCCGGCCGCACGATCGCGACCTCGATGACGAGGTCGTAGAAGTTGCGCGGCCGCAGCCGCGGCAGCATCGCCTGCTGGGCGCGCGACTCGATCTGGAACACCCCGACCGTATCGGCGCGGCAGAGCATGTCGTAGACCGCAGGGTCCTCGGGCGGGATGGCGGCGAGCGTGAGCGGCGCGCCGCCCCGCGCACCGCGCCACCCGGAGACGAGCTCGAGCGCGCGGCGGATGGCGCTCAGCATGCCGAGCGCGAGCACGTCGACCTTGAGGAGCCCGAGCGCATCGAGGTCGTCCTTGTCCCACTGGATGACGGTGCGCTCGGACATGGCCGCGTTCTCGACCGGCACCAGTTCCTCGAGACAGTCGCGCGCGATCACGAAGCCGCCCACATGCTGCGAGAGGTGGCGCGGGAAGCCGAGCAGCTGCTGCGCCAGCTCGAGCAGCAGCGCGAAGCGGCGCGCGGCGCCGCCAATCCGGCCTGGCACCGCAATGTAAGCGGCGACCCGGTCACGCTGTTCCGCTATTCGGCACTCACCTTCAACGGGCA
>RFTM01000416.1 GCA_009923475.1 Gammaproteobacteria bacterium
GATCGCCGCCGACACGCGCCTGAGCGCCTCGAAGTCGTCGACCGCCTCGCCGAGCGGCTTGACCGCGGCGTCGAGCACCTGCACGTACGGATGGCGCGATTGCAGCATGATGTCGGCGCGCTCGTAGTGGTGCGCGATCGGCAGCACGATGTCGGCGTGGTGCATGGTGATGCCGGCGTCCGGCACCAGCGCGACGATCATCTCGAGCTTCTCGAAGGCCTCGGTGCGCCAGCGGTTGCCGGAGGCGCGCCAGTTGGCGCCGTTCTCGCCCGCGAAGATGCCCATCTTCCAGCCGTTCTTGCCGTACTGCGGGAACCAGTCCTCCTTGAGGCTGTGCTGGTAGTACGCGTCGAACTCGTCGGCGAGCTTCTTGCCGTAGATCTTGGCGTTCAGCTCCTTCATGCGCCCGTGGTCGTAGTCCCAGAGCGTCGAGGCGACGATGCGGGTGGCGGCGCCGACGCCCGCGAACGCGAACGAGGTGATGCCGCGCGACTTCGGGCCGTTGGCCATCTGCACGCCGCCGCCCTCGTGGCCGGTGGCGCCGGTGAGCGCGCAGAGCAGCACCATGGCGCGCTGCAGCAGGTCGCCGTGCAGCCATTTGCAGGCCGAGAAGCCCGAGTAGATCATCGCCTGCCGGCCGGCCTTCGCGAACTCGCGCGCCACCGTGCGCACCGCCCCCGGGGCGAGGCCGGTGATCGCGGCCGTCTTCTCGGGCGAATGCTGCGCGGCGCGCAGCTTCAGGATCTCGAACACCGTGGTGACCCGCACCGGTCCCTTGCGGGTCTCGACGGTCCAGGCGCCCTCCAGCGCGGGGTCGATGTCGCCGAGCGCGAGGCTGCCCGGCTTGCGGCGGCGGCGCCCGACCGGCGCCTCCGAGGCGCCCGTGCCCGGAGCCTCGACGATGCGCTTGCCGCGCCGGTCCCACATGTAGAACACGTTGTCGCGCACCGCAAGCATGTCGACGAGGCTCATGTCCTCGGCGCGCAGGAACTCGCCGTTGTCGGCGCGCACCAGGAAGGGCAGGTCCGTCTGCTCGCGGACGTAGGCCCCGTCGTAGCGCTTCTCGGCGAGGATCACGTGCACCATGGCCATGGCGAGCGCGGTGTCGGTGCCGGGCTTGATATTGAGCCACTTCGAGGAGTGCATCGCCGTCGGCGTGAACTCCGGCGCGATGGTGACCACCTCGGTGCCGTTGTACTTCGCCTCCCAGAAGAAATGCGCGTCCGGGATGCGCGTCACCGCCGGGTTAGCCATCCACACCAGCACGCACTTCGACTTGTACACCGCGGCCATGGTGTCGCCGAGGTAGGTGAGGCCGGTGGTCATGTAGAAGCCGGTCGGCAGGTCGCCGACGCCCGAATAGAACTCGGGCACCGTCACGCCGGTGATGTTGGAGAAGCGCGCGAGCGCCGAGTACGAGGCCATCTTGACCGCGAGCTGCGTGCCGCTGCCCAAGGTGATGGAGTCGGGCCCGTGCTTGACGGCGACGTCGATGAACTTCCCGGCGATCTCGCGCGTCGCCTGGTCCCAGGAGATGCGCTGCCACTTGCCTTCGCCGCGCTTGCCGACCCGCTTCATCGGGTAGAGCACGCGTTGCTTGCCGTACATGTAGCGCGCGTGGCGCAGTCCCTTGTTGCAGCCGCGCGGCCCGTAGTCGGGGGTGTCGGGCGTGCCCGAACGCTCGTACTGCGCCTGCTGCTCCTCGCGCCACACCACGCCCTTGCGGATGTAGACGTTGAAGGCGCAGGTGCCGGCGCAGTTGGTGCCGTGGGTGCCGTGCGCGACCTTGTCCCAGGTCCACTTGCGGCGCCAGACGTCCTCGATGCGGCGGTAGGAGCGTGTCGCGACATCGGCGACGGCCCGGCCATGGCGCAGCGCGAGCGCCGACCCGGCGCCTGCCCACGCCGCCCGCTTGATGAATCCGCGTCGCGTCAGTGACATGAAGGACCCCCGCCGAAGGAGGCTAAGTCAGCCCCGGCGCGGGTTCAGCGTCGCCCCCGCGCGAGGCCGCAGTGCGGTCAATCAGCCGAGGGCGACGCCGAGCGCCCGCCCGACCGCCCAGGC
>RFTM01000417.1 GCA_009923475.1 Gammaproteobacteria bacterium
CGTTTCGCCGGCCGCCTGCAGTGCGACGAGCCGATGTCGCGCCATACCTCCTGGCATGTCGGCGGTCCCGCAGACCTCTATTTCGAGCCGCGCGACCGCGCCGACCTCGCCGATTTCCTGCGCGCCGTCCCGGCGGCCATGCCCGTGACCTGGGTGGGCCTCGGCAGCAACCTGCTGGTGCGCGACGGCGGCCTGCGCGGCGCGGTCATCAGCGTGCACGGCGCGCTCGCCGCCCTCGAGCGGCGCGACGACGGCCAGGTCTGGTGCGAGGCCGGCGTGCCCTGCGCGCGCATCGCGCGGCAGTGCGCGCGCTGGGAGCTCGGACCCGCCGAGTTCTTCGCCGGCATCCCGGGCACGCTCGGCGGCGCGCTCGCCATGAACGCCGGCGCCTTCGGCGGCGAGACCTGGACGCACGTGCGCGAGGTCGAGGTGATCGACCGCGCCGGCACGATCCGCCGCCGCGGCGCGGCCGAGTACCGCGTGTCCTACCGCCACGTCGAGGCGCCCGTCGCCGGCGAGGCCTTCCTCGGCGCGGTGCTCGCCTTCGAGGCGCGGCCCGGCGCCTCCACCGACGCGATCCGCGACCTGTTGGTCGAGCGCAAGGCCAAGCAGCCGATCGGCGAGTGGTCCTGCGGCTCCGTGTTCACCAATCCGCCGGGCGACCACGCGGCGCGGCTCATCGAGTCCTGCGGGCTCAAGGGCCGGCGCATCGGCGGCGCGGTGGTCTCGGAGAAGCACGCCAACTTCATCCTCAACGAGGGCGGCGCCAGCGCCGTCGACCTCGAGCAGCTGATCGCGCTGGTGCAACGCACCGTCGCCGAGCGCACCGGCGTGCGCCTGCAGACCGAGGTGCGCGTGGTCGGGGAGGCCGCCTGATGCGTCTGTCACATGACCCTGCCGCGGTGCGCGAGGTCGTCGACCCGCGGGAGTTCGGACGGGTGGCCGTGCTGCTCGGCGGCGACTCGCCCGAGCGCGAGGTGTCCTTGCGCTCCGGCAAGGCGGTCTGCGAGGCCTTGCGCGCGCGCGGCGTCGACGCGCATCCGTTCGATCCGGCCGAGGCCCCGCTCACCGACCTCGTCGCGCAGCGCTGCGCGCGGGTCTGGATCGCGCTGCACGGCCCGGGCGGCGAGGACGGCACGGTGCAGGGCGCGCTCGAGTGCCTCGGCCTGCCGTACACAGGCAGCGGCGTGCTCGGCTCGGCGGTCTGCATGGACAAGACCCGCACCAAGCGGCTCGCCGCGGCGGTCGGCATCGCCACCGCCGAGTTCGTCGAGCTGACCGGGCCGCAGGACTTCGAGACGGCGCTCGCGACGCTCGGCCTGCCGATGTTCGTGAAGCCGGCGACGCAGGGTTCGTCGGTCGGCATGGCGCGCGTCGACGAGGCCTCGCAGCTGCCCGCCGCCTACGCGGCGGCCGCGGCCGTCGACCGCAGCGTGCTCGCCGAGGCCTTCATCCCGGGCCCCGAGTACACCGTCGGCGTGCTGCAGGGCCGTGCGCTGCCCTCGATCCGCATCGAGACGCCGCGCGCCTTCTACGACTACGTCGCCAAGTATTCGAGCGGCGACACGCGCTACCACTGCCCCTCGGGGCTCGCGCCCGAGGCCGAGAGGCACCTCGGCGCGCTCGCGCTCGGCGCCTTCGCGGCGGCCGGCGCGGAGGGCTGGGGCCGGGTCGATTTCATGATGGACGCCACCGGCCGGCCGCTGCTGCTCGAGATCAACACCGTACCCGGCATGACCGCCACCAGCCTCGTGCCGAAGGCCGCGGCCGCGGTCGGCATCGATTTCCCCGCGCTCGTGTGGCGCGTGCTCGAGACCAGTCTCGCGAGGAGGCCAAGGGCATGATCGGCAACCGTCCCCGCAACCGTCGCCGCCGCGAGGAGAGCGCCTGGCAGTGGCCCGCGATCGACTGGCTGCGCGTGGCCCGCGTGGCCGGCGCGCTCGCGGCCGTCGGGCTGCTCGCGCTGCTCGTGACGCGGCCGCTCGACCAGCCCATCGACCGCGTGACCCTCGAAGGCCGCTTCCAGCGCGTCTCGCCGCTCGAGCTCGAGCAGAAG
>RFTM01000418.1 GCA_009923475.1 Gammaproteobacteria bacterium
CGGGCGGCGTCGCCGCGCTGCTCGGTGCGCTCGGCCTGACGCCCGAGATCGCGGTCGGCCACTCGGCCGGCGCGGCGCGATCGACCCGTCGATGCACATGCGGCAGAGGATCGCCGCGCCGGCCGAGTGGCCGACCGCGATCTCGGGCGTCAGGCCGAGCGCACCGAGCAGCGCGGCGACGCCGCCCGCCATCGAGGGCAGCGAGAGCCCGGCAGGATCTGCTGGGCGCGCGGTGAAGCCGTGCCCGGGGAGGTCGGGCGCGACCACGGTGCAGCGCCGGGCGAGCAGCGGCAACAGGTCGCGGAAGGAATGCGTCGACGCACCGGTGCCGTGCAGCAGCAGCGCGACCGGCCCGGCGCCTGCGACCTGCACATGCCAACGCAGCCCGCCGGCGTCGACGAAGCGGCTCGTCTCGCGGTTCGGCCAGTCCTGTCCGTCGGTCCGCCAATCGGGGGCGCGCAGCGAGGTCATGGCGAAATCCTACCTGTCGATGGCGGGCGACGGTAGGATGCGCGCCGATGTCGCGCCGTCTCCGCATCGCCTCGTGGCTGCTCGCCGCCCTCGTCGCCGTGGCGACCGTGGTGTATCTCGCCGGTCCGGCCTACCGCATCGATGCGCGGATCGCCATCCCGCCGGTCCCGCAGGCCGGCCCCGGCTCCGATGCGCTCGAACGCGGCCTGCAGGACTCCGAAGCGCGTTTCACCGACATCGTGCCGGGAGCCGAGAAGGCCATCGTCTGGGCCCACCCCGACCGCCGGCGCACGCGGCTCTCCGTCATCTACCTGCACGGTTACACGGCCACGCGGCAGGAAGTGGCGCCGCTCTGCGACCAGCTCGCCGCCGCGCTCGGCGCCAACCTCTATTACACGCGCCTCACCGGCCATGGCCGCTCGCCCGCCGCGCTCGGCGCGGCCGAGGCCGACGACTGGCTGCGCGATGCGGCCGAAGCGCTCGCCATCGGACAGGCGCTCGGCGAGCGCGTCATCGTCGTCGGCACCTCGACCGGCGGCACGCTCGCGCTGTGGCTCGCGCAACAGCCGCGGGCTTCGGCGATCGCGGCGCAGCTGCTCATCTCGCCCAACCTCGGGCCGCGCGACGAGCGCGCGACGCTGCTCGCGGGACCTTGGGGCCGGCAGTTGCAGCGCCTGCTCATCGGCGAGGAATACCGCTGGCAGCCGGCCAACGAGCGGCAAGCGGTCTTTTGGACCTGGCGTTACCCGGCCCGCGCGCTGGTGCCGATGATGGCCTTGGTGAAGGAGGTCCGCGACTCGCCGCTCGAGTCGGTCCGCGTCCCGACGCTGGTCTTGCACTCGCCGGACGACGCGGTGGTGAGCCCGGCGCGCATCGAGGCCGCATATGCGCGGCTCGGCTCGTCCGCGAAGAGGATCGTGACCGTCATGGACAGCGGCGACCGTTCGCATCATGTGCTCGCGGGTGACATCCTGTCACCGCAGAGCACCCGCGCGGTCCTCGGTACGATGCTGGAATTTTTGGGCGGACTCGGGCTGCGGCCGGCGCCGGCCGCCGGTCAGCCGCCGGGCGCCAGCGGCTCGAGCGCGTCGCGATAGAGCGCCATGCGCTGCCGGTAGACTTCGGCGCCGCGCAGGATGCGCATCCGGTCCTGCTCGCCGAGTCCGCGCGCCACCTGCGCCGGCGTGCGGCTGCCGATCGGCGACGCGAACTCCGGTTCAAACCACTGGAACGTCAGGCGTCCCCGTCAGCGGCAGCGGAGATACGGCGTGCAGTTTCCGTGCTGCGCCACGACGTAGCCGGCGTTCAACTGGACCGCACATTCCTTGAACCTCATCCATTCGGTGCCGTCGTGCTGGCGGTATTCGTTCGGCGCGCCGGCGCACTGCAGCAGCGTGCTGCGATAAACGTCGATCAGCGTGGCGGTCGATCGATTGCCCGGCGGGCGATACGGACTCTGGCAGGCGGTCAGGGCGCCGATCGTGGCGACGAGACAGACGGTGATGCGCAGGCGCGTGTGGTGGAGCAACGGTGACGCCGGCGATGCGCCCGGCGCGGGATGAGGCATTGGGGATGTTCTTTTTA
>RFTM01000419.1 GCA_009923475.1 Gammaproteobacteria bacterium
CTGCGCGCGCCGGCCGGCTCCGACGGCCGTCCGGGGGCGACGTGGGAGACCAGGCCGACGAGGCGGTTGGCGAGGCGCTCGGGGTTGCGGACCTTGCGCGCCCCGCGGTCGACGTAGAGCTTGTAGAAGATCTCGTACTGCGTCGGGAGGAGGGTCGCCCCGGCGAGCATGTTGAAGCAGGGCACGAGCTCGAAGGGGTCTTTCGCGGCGGGAGTGCCCGTCAGGAAGACGAGGCGCAGGTTGCGGGCGGCCATGACCATGTCGTAGATGCGGCGCGCGTTGGCGTTCTCGGCCGACGAGTTGATGATCGCCCGGAAGAAGTTGTGGGCCTCGTCGACGATGAGCAGCTTGCCGTCGAGGCCGCCCGTCGCGCCGGTGAGGTCGCCGCGCTTCACGCGCGTCGCGCCCGTCCCCACGCGCGCCATCTGGTCGGCGGAGTTGTAGGCGTCCATCGAGACGAAGGTAAACTTTGCGGCCGCTTCGGCGGCGCGCCGCGCGATTTCCATCGGCGAGGCGCCCGCGTTGAGGAGGCCGACCACCTCCGAGACGGTCTCGCGGAAGTTCGCCCGGAGGCTGCGCGGGAGCATCACGACGACGGGGCGCACGTCCCAGAGGGCCATCGCGACGGCGACGGCGAGGCGCGTCTTGCCCATCCCCATGAGATGAAAAATCAGCAGCCCGCGCGCATTGCCTTCGGCCCCGATCCCGTACTCGGGGTCGCTCATCACCGCGCGGACGAGGTACTGGTAGTACTTGAGCACGCCGGCCCAGCCGTGCTCCGGGTCAGAAGAGTCTGATTGCGCGGCGACGTAGCGGTCGTACAACTCCCGCAGCTTGGCCGTCGCCGAGGCCGGGAAGTTCGTGTTGTTCCGCGTTAGGACGCCCTCTGGCGCCCCCGGCCGCGCGGCCTGCGCGGGCCGCGCCAACAGGCGGGATGCGCCTCCGATGTGAACGACAAAGTCGTTAAGGTCCATCTTATCATTGCCGGTATGTTTTCTTCCAGTTGAAAGTCCTGCGCGTGGGCGCACTTATTTATTTGCAACGTAGGCGTTGATCGCGGATTGGGCCGCTGACAGGTCATTGGCGACGGCGCGAAGCACCGTAAGGTAGCCGCTGGCGGCGCCGAGCTTGTCGCCAGCCACGAGGGCCGCATGGGCACTTGCCGAGGGGCTGCCCAACTCGGCGACGATGTCATTTAGGAGCGGGGCGGCGGCAGCCAGCGACCGTGCAGCGGCATTCGGGTTATCTTGGATGCCTATTTGTGCGTCACTGCGCATAAAGGCCATGACGCTTTGATAGGCCCCGTCGGTGGCGACTTCGTAGGAGTTCATCCCGGCCGCGCCGTACACCTGCGGCAGCCAGGACGACAGCGTGCCGACTATGGCGTTGGCGTCATTGTAAACGGCGTTGGCCAAGGCTGTAAGTGCGGCCTCGGCCGCCGCGGGGGTGCCGCCGGGCTGGCACGGCACGGCGTGGCATGGCACGGCGGCGCACGGCACGGCGTGGCATTTGTGGCGCTTCGAGCCGGTCTCGCGGAAAACTATAAACATTACGATGAACAGGAGCACAGTAATGGCAGCTATCTGCAGCTTGTGGGCGGGAACCATTGCACAGCCGAGAATATGGGTGCGGGGCAAAAAAATGGTTGCGTCGGAGCTTTATGCAAGACGAGGGCAGCCGCCGCCGTGTCTGCAGTGGCAGTTGTGGGGGCATCCACAGTGGACGCCGCAGCCGCAGGGGCAGCGGCCGCCGCTGAAGCTGCGCTGCCGGGGCCACCACTTGCACCAATGGGCGACAATGACAATGATGAGAAGCACGAGGGCTCCAACCAGCAGCGTAGTTGCGGTTTGATGGGCCATCTTGGGCGCGCTATAAATGCTCAGAAACAATAAACGTGCTAAAAAAAAGACGGGCAGCACTGGCTACATGTCGCCGAGCAGGCCGCCGATGTTGGCGATCGCGACGACCGGGCGGAGGGGCCCGCGGGCCGCCAGCGGGGCCGCGCCGATGCAAGCGCCCCCGCAAGCGCCCCCGCAAGCGCCCCCGCAAGCGCCC
>RFTM01000420.1 GCA_009923475.1 Gammaproteobacteria bacterium
GGCGTCGACGGCATCTCGCTGCCGCTGATCCTGCTCACCACCTTCACGACCGTGCCGGTGGTCATCGCCGCCTGGACGGTCATCGAGAAGCGGCCCGCGCAGTACTTCGCGGCCTTCCTCGTCATGGAAGGGCTGATGGTGGGCGTGTTCGCGGCGCTGGATGCGCTGCTCTTCTACTTCTTCTGGGAAGCGATGCTGATCCCGATGTTCCTCATCATCGGCATCTGGGGCGGTCCGCGGCGCGTCTACGCGACCCTCAAGTTCTTCCTGTACACCTTCCTCGGCTCGGTGTTCATGCTGGTCGCGATGATCTACATGTACCTGCAGGCCGGCAGCTACGACATCGCGGCCTTCCACGCCTTGCCGCTGACCTACACCGAACAGGTCTGGATCTTCCTCGCGTTCTTCGCGGCCTTCGCCGTCAAGATCCCGATGTTCCCGGTGCACACCTGGTTGCCCGACGCGCACGTGGAGGCGCCCACCGGCGGGTCGGTGGTGCTGGCGGCCATCATGCTCAAGATGGGCGGCTACGGCTTCCTGCGCTTCTCGCTGCCCATCACGCCCGATGCCGCGCGCGAGCTCGACGTGCTGATGATCACGCTGTCGCTCATCGCCGTTGTCTACATCGGCTTCGTGGCGCTCGTCCAGACCGACATGAAGAAGCTGATCGCGTACTCCTCGATCGCGCACATGGGTTTCGTGACGCTCGGCTGTTTCCTCGCCTTCGACATCGCGCAGGCCACGGGCGGCCTCAAGGGCGCGGGCATGGGCATCGACGGCGCGATGGTGCAGATGGTCTCGCACGGGCTCGTGTCGGGCGCGATGTTCCTCTGCGTGGGCGTGCTCTACGACCGCCTGCACAGCCGCGAGATCAGCAGCTACGGCGGCGTCGTCAACCGCATGCCGGCCTTCGCGGCGTTCTTCGTGCTGTTCGCGATGGCGAACTCTGGCCTGCCCGGCACCTCGGGCTTCGTCGGCGAGTTCCTCGTGATCCTCGCGAGCTTCAAGGCCTCGTTCTGGTACGCGTTCCTCGCGGCCACCACGCTGATCCTCGGCGCCGCTTACACGCTCTGGCTCGTCAAGCGGGTGGTGTTCGGGCCCGTCGCCAACGACGGCGTGGCCTCGCTCGAGGACCTCAACGGCCGCGAGTGGTTCGTGCTCGGCCTGCTCGCCGTCGGCGTGCTGGCGCTCGGCGTGTATCCGGCGCCCTTGCTCGAAGTCATGCAGGAATCCGTGCGGCACCTGGTCGAGCAGGCCACCGCCAGCAAGTTGCCCTGAGGCCGCCGATCCATGGACCACACCGTCACGCTCGCCTCGCTCGCACCGGCCCTGCCGGAGATCTGGCTCGCCGCCGCGGCCTGCGTCGTCCTCTTGGTGGAGGCCTTCGCCGGCGCCGCCGCGCGCCGCATCATCCCGACGCTGACGCTCGCGTTGCTCGGCCTGGGCGCGGCCGCGACGCTCGCCTGGGCGCAGGTCGAAGCGCCGACCGCGCTCTTCTCGGGCATGTACCTCGCCGACCCGCTCGGCACGGTGCTGAAACTGCTGTCGTTCCTGTTCGTGGCCGTGGCGCTGCTCTACTCGCGGCCGTCGCTGGAGGCGAGGGGACTGCTGAAGGGCGAGTACTACGTGCTGGTGCTGACGGCGCTGCTCGGCATCTGCGTGCTGGTGTCGGCCGGCAGCCTGCTCACCATATACATCGGCGTCGAGCTGCTCGCGCTCTCGCTCTATGCGCTGGTCGCCTTCGACCGCGACTCGGGCATCGCCGCCGAGTCGGCGATGAAGTACTTCGTGCTGGGCGCCATCGCCTCCGGCTGTCTGCTCTACGGCATGTCGCTGGTCTACGGCATGACGGGCACGCTGCTGCTCGGCGAGCTCGCGATCGCGTTGCAGGGCGAGCCCTCGCTGGGCGTCATCATGGGCATCGTCTTCCTCGTGGTCGGCATCGCCTTCAAGTTCGGCGCGGTGCCGTTCCACATGTGGGTGCCGGACGTCTACCACGGCGCGCCGTCGCCGGTGACGCTCAGCTCGCCGACCGCCGGGTC
>RFTM01000043.1 GCA_009923475.1 Gammaproteobacteria bacterium
CCGCGACCAGTGCATGAAGCGGTGCAGGCCGCCGAGCTGGGCGACGAGCTCCGCGCCCGGCCTGAGCATCAGGTGGAAGGTGTTGCCGAGGACGACCTCGGCGCCGAGGCCCTCGAGCTCCTCGGGCGTCATCGCCTTGACCGTGCCGTAGGTGCCGACCGGCATGAAGGCCGGCGTCTCGATGCTGCCGTGCGCGGCGTGCACGCGACCGCGCCGCGCGGCGCCGTCGCTGGCGATGAGCTCGTAGCGCAGCGTCATGGGGAGCCGCCCGCCGCCTGCGGCGCGAGCGTCAGGAACATCGCATCGCCGTAGCTGAAGAAGCGGTAGCGCTGCTCCACGGCATGGGCGTAGGCCGCGAGCAACGTCTCGCGGCCCGTGAAGGCGCTGACCAGCATCAGCAGCGTCGAGCGCGGCAGGTGGAAGTTGGTGACCATCGCGTCGACCACCTTCCAGCGGTGGCCCGGGCGGATGAAGAGCCGCGTGTCGCCCCGCCAGGGCGCGAGCGGCTCGGGCGCCGATTCGAGGGTGCGCACGACGGTGGTGCCGACGGCGACGATGCGGCCGCCCGCGGCACGCGTGGCGGCGATCGCCTCGACGGTGGCCGCGGGCAGCTCCGCCCATTCGGCGTGCATCACGTGCTCTTCGATGCGGTCGCTGCGCATCGGCTGGAAGGTGCCGGCGCCGACATGCAGCGTGACCGTGGCGCGGCGCACGCCCGCGGCGTCGAGGCGGGCGAGCAGCGCATCGTCGAAATGCAGGCTCGCGGTCGGCGCCGCGACGGCGCCCGGCACCCGCGCCAGCACGCTCTGGTAGCGGCCGCTGTCCTCGCCGTCCGGCGCGCGCTCGATGTAGGGCGGCAGCGGCACGCTGCCGTGGCGACCGAAGAACTCGAGCGCGGGCGCCGGCAGGCGCACCCTGAAAAGGTCCTCGTCGCGGCCCTCGACCACCACCTCGCCGCCGGCGGTGCGCACCACCTGCCCGGGACGCAGCGGCTTGCTCGCCCGCATGTGCAACAGGGCCTGCAGGCCCTCGAGCGGGCGCTCGAGCAGCATATCCACGGCGCCGCCGGTGGGTTTGACGCCCTCGAGCCGCGCCGGCACCACGCGGGTGTCGTTGAACACCAGCAGGTCGCCGGGCGCGAGCAGCCCGGGCAGGTCCGTGAACCGGCCGTCGCGCCGGGCGCCGGTGGCCCCGTCCACCACCAACAGGCGCGAGGCGCTGCGTTCGGGCAGGGGGCGTTGGGCGATCAGCTCGGGCGGCAGCAGGTAGTCGAAATCAGCGGCTTGCACGCGTTCTTCGGGAGGCCGGGGCGGGCTTCCAGTATACTTTCGGTCTTGGCCTCCCGGCGCCGGGATGGCGGAACTGGTAGACGCGCCGGACTCAAAATCCGGTTCTGGCGACAGAGTGTGGGTTCGATTCCCTCTCCCGGCACCACACATATCCGACATGAACTACTGCAGTCACTGCGGCTCCGGTGTCGAGCTGCGCATCCCCGAGGGCGACCAGCTGCCGCGGCACGTGTGCGCGGCCTGCGGCGCGGTGCACTACCAGAACCCGAAGCTGGTGGTCGGCTGCGTGCCCGTCGACGAGACCGGCCGCATCCTCATCTGCCGCCGGGCCATCGAGCCGCGCCACGGCTATTGGACCATCCCCGCCGGCTTCATGGAGAACGGCGAGACGCTGCAGCAGGCCGCCGCCCGCGAATCGCAGGAGGAGGCGCTCGCCGACGTCGAGATCGGCTCGCTGCTGGCGGTCGTGCACGTGCTGCACGCCCACCAGGTGCACGTGTTCTTCCGCGCGCGCATGCGCACGCCGGCCTTCGGCGCGGGCGCCGAGAGCCTCGAGGTCAAGATGGTCGCCGAGCACGAGATCCCCTGGGACGAGATCGCCTTCACCAGCACGACCTACACGCTCAAGCGCTTCCTCGAGGACCGCGCGGCGGGCGCCGAGCGGCACCACTTCACCGAGATCGACCGGCGCGCCTACGCCTGAACGCTGCGCGGACGGCCCGGCCCCGATGCTGGCGCGGGGCGCGGGGCCGTTATAGAGTTCGCGCCATCAGCCGCAAGGCCATCCGTCGCAAGGGTCTGGATCATGGCGTTCGTCGTCACCGAGAGCTGCATCAAGTGCAAGTACATGGACTGCGTGGAGGTCTGCCCCGTGGACTGCTTCCACGAGGGTCCTAACTTCCTCGTGATCGACCCCGACGAGTGCATCGACTGCACGCTCTGCGAGCCCGAGTGCCCGGTCGAGGCCATCTACTCGGAAGACGAGGTCCCGGCGGGCCAGGAGGGCTTCAAGGCCCTGAACGCCGAACTCGCGCGCAAGTGGCCGGTGATCACCGAGAAGGGCGAGGCCCCCGCAGACGCCAAGTCGTGGGAAGGCAAGCCCGACAAGCTCAAGCTGCTCGAGCGCTGAGGCGCCCGCGGTCGTTCAGCGCGCTGCGGCGGGCGCGGCCGGCTGCAGGCGCTTGAGCAGCATCGCCGGCGGCAGGTAACCCGCCAGCATCTCGCCGTCCGGCATCACGATGGCCGGCGTACCGCGCAGCCCCGAGTCCTGGCCGAGCTCGTAATCGCGGCGGACCACGCCGCCCGCATCGCACTTGGTCGACTTGATGACCTCGCCCTTCTTGGCGCGGGTCAGCGCATCGTTGCGGTCGCGCGCGCACCAGACGGCCTCGGCCTTCTTCCAGGACTCGGTGTCCGGACCGGTGCGCGGATAGAAGAGGTAGCGGACGCGGATGCCGAGGTCGTTGTACTGGGCGATCTCGGAGTGCAGCTTGCGGCAATAGGTGCAGTCGACGTCGGTGAACACGGTCACGGTGTAGCGCGCGTTGCGCGGCCCGAAGACCACCATGTCGGCGTCGGAAAGCTTGCCGATCATGGCGAGCCGCGCCTCGCGGCGGCGTTGCTCGGTGAGGTTGGCCGCCGAGGAGAGGTCGAACAGGTCGCCGTCGAGGACATGACGGCCGTCGGCCGAGACGTAGACGATGTCGGCGCCGCGCGAGTATTCGTAGAGCCCGTCGATGCGCGAGGGCCGGAAATCTTCGGGCTTGCTGCCCGGCATGCGCTTGGCGAGCTCGGCGCGCGGGTCGGGGCGGGTGGAGAGCGAGAGGCCGCCGGCGGCGGGCTTGGCGGCCGCCTTGCCCGGCGAGGCGGTCTGCGCGGGCGCGCTGCCGGACGGCGCGAGCGCCGACACCAGGGCCGCGAGCACGATCGTCGGGAGCAGCTTGCGTGTCATGCCGCGAGTCTAGCAGAGCCCGCGCGCAGGGGCGGATCAGCCGCGCGGATGGTGGCGGCCGTGCAGGTCCTTCATGCGCTCGCGCGCGACGTGGGTGTAGATCTGCGTCGTGGACAGGTCGCTGTGGCCGAGCAGCATCTGCACCACGCGCAGGTCGGCGCCGTGGTTGAGCAGGTGCGTGGCGAAGGCGTGCCGCAGCGTATGCGGCGACATCGGCTTGTCGATGCGCGCGAGCCGCGCGTAGCGCTTGATGATGTGCCAGAACGACTGGCGCGTCATGCGGTCGCCGCGGCGGGTCGGGAAGAGGTAGTCGGTCGCCTGCCCGGCGAGGATCTCGGCGCGCGCGCCCTCGACGAATTCCTTGATCCACCGCATCGACTCGCCGCCGAGCGGCACGAGCCGCTCGCGGTTGCCCTTGCCGCTGATGCGCACCACGCCCTGGTTGAGGTTGACCTGGGAGTGCTTGAGGCCGACGAGCTCCGAGACGCGCAGGCCCGTCGCGTACAGCACCTCCAGCATCGTGCGGTCGCGCACGCCGAGGGCGTTGGAGAGGTCGGGCGCGGCGAGCAGCTTCTCGACCTCGGCCTCGGTGAGCGACTTCGGCAGCGCGCGGCCGGTGCGCGGCATCGAGATGTCGAGGGTCGGGTCCTCTTTTATCGCGCCGTCGCGCAGCTGCTGGCGGTAGAAGCAGCGGAACGAGGACAGCTGGCGCGCGGTGGAACGCGGCTGCGCGCCGTCCTGCACCCGCGAGGCGACGAAGGCCAGCAGGTCCGCACGGTCGGCCGAGACCAGCGCCCTGCCCTGCCGCGCGAGCCAGCGCTGCAGCGACAGCAGGTCGGCGCGGTAGGCGGCCAGGGTGTTGGCCGACAGTCCGCGCTCCATCCAGACCACGTCCAGGAAGCGCGGCACCGCGGGGTCGAGTTGTACGGATTCGTCAGTCATTTGAGGACAGTATGCCGACCACCGGCTGCACAGGCCGTGACGGCGCTCACAACTGGGCGCACGCGTTGACTTTCGGGCGCCACCCGCGAAGCATACCGCGCCGATGCCGCACGACCTGCCAGACCCTCCGACGCCGGGCGCCGCAGCGCCTGCAGAGACGCTGCCGGCGCTCGCCTGGCGGGTGGTCTACGGCAGCTGGACCTGGCTCGTCTTCCTCGCGGTGGCCCTGGTCACGCTGGCGCTGCTGCTGATCCTGCCGGGCATCGAGCGGCGGCGGCACGTGACGCTCGTCGCCTCGCGCCTGATCCTCAAGCTCGCCGGCGTGCGGCTGACGGTCAGCGGCATCGACCGCCTGCCCGCCGGCCAGTGCATGGTGGTCGCCAACCACTCGAGCTACATCGACGCCATCGTGGTCAAGGCCGTGCTGCCGGAGCGCTTCGCCTACGTGGTGAAGCGCGAGATGGCCGGCGTGCCGCTCGCCGGGCTGCTGCTCGAGCGCCTGGGCACCGAGTTCGTCGAACGCTTCGACCGGCACAAGGGCGGCCTCGACGCGCGGCGCGTGCTGCGCCGCGCGACCGACGGTCAACCGCTGCTGTTCTTCCCCGAGGGCACTTTCGTGCCGGAGGCGGGGCTGCTCAAGTTCCACATCGGCGCCTTCGCCAGCGGCGCCCGGGCGGGCTGCCCGGTGGTGCCCTGCGTGATCCGCGGCACGCGGGCCATCCTGCCGAGCCCGCGTTTCTTCCCGCGCCACGGGCATGTGGAGTTCGAGGTCCTGGAACCGCTCGCGCCCGACACCTCGTTTGCATGCCGCACGCCCATCGGCGCGTTCCAAGGCGCGCTGTCCGGCGCCACCGCCCCGCAGCTCGGCACCGCCGCCATCGCGGGTGCGCTGGGCGCCGCTCGCGTCGCCCCCGCCGACGTGCAGGAGGTCATCATGGGCTGCGTGCTGCCCGCCGGCCTCGGCCAGGCACCCGCGCGTCAGGCTGCGCTGGGCGCAGGCATCCCCGCCTCGGTGCCTGCCACCACCATCAACAAGATGTGCGGCTCCGGCCTCAAGGCCATCATGATGGCCGCCGACCAGATCCGCGCCGGCGACATCGGCATCGCGGTGGCGGGCGGGCTCGAGTCCATGAGCAACGCGCCCTACCTGCTGCCGAAGGCCCGCTCGGGCTACCGCATGGGCCACGGCGAGGTGCTCGACCACATGTTCTACGACGGCCTGCAGTCGCCGTGGGACGGCCAGATGATGGGCTGCTTCGCCGAGAACACCGCCGGGCGCTACGCGTTCTCGCGCGCCGAGCAGGACGAGTACGCCGCCCTGTCGGTGCGCCGCGCGCTGGCCGCGGTCGAGGACGGCGCCTTCCTCGCGGAGATCGTCCCGGTCACGGTCAAGGGCCGCAAGGGCGAGACGCGCGTCGAGCGCGACGAGACGCCCTTCACCTGCGACATCGCCAAGATCCCGCAGCTCAAGCCCGCGTTCCGCAAGGACGGCACGGTGACCGCCGCGAGCTCGTCCTCGATCTCCGACGGCGCGGCGGCTGCGGTGCTGATGAGCGCCGAGGTGGCGGCCGCGCGCGGCCTCGCGCCGCTCGCGCGGGTGGTGGCCTACGCCAGCCACGCGCAGGAGCCCGAGTGGTTCACGCTCGCGCCGGTCGGCGCCATCCGCAGCGTGCTTGCGCGCGCCGGTTGGTCGGCGGCGGACGTCGACCTGTTCGAGGTCAACGAGGCCTTCGCGGCCGTCGCGATGGCCGCCGCGCGCGACATCGGCATCCCCGCGGACAAGCTCAACGTCAACGGCGGCGCCTGCGCGCTCGGCCATCCCGTCGGCGCCACGGGCGCGCGCATCGTCGCCACGCTCGCGCACGCGCTCGCCGCGCGCGGCCTGCGGCGCGGCGTCGCGGCGCTCTGCATCGGCGGCGGCGAAGCCACCGCCATCGCCATCGAGCGCGCCTGACCCCTGCACCTCCCCTCGCGGACAAGGAACCCGAACATGGACATCACCCAAGCCCGCGCCGTCGTCACCGGCGGCGCCTCCGGCCTCGGCAACGCGGTGGCGCGGCACATCGCCGCGCGCGGCGGCCAGGTCACCCTCGTCGACATCCAGGAAGGTCCGGGCCAGGCCGCGGCAGCCGCCATCGGCGCGAAGGCGCGCTTCCTGCGCTGCGATGTCAGCTCCGAAGCCGAGGTGAACGCCACCATGGAAGCGGCCGCCGCAGCGATGGGCGGCATCGACCTGCTCGTCAACTGCGCGGGCGTGATCGGCGCGGCGCGCGTGCTCGGCCGCAACGGCCCCATGGCGGGCGAGTTCTTCGCGCGCGTGGTGCAGATCAACCTCGTCGGCACGTTCCTGTGCGACAAGGCCGCCGCGGCGATCATGCAGCGCAACGCGCCGAACGCCGACGGCGAGCGCGGCGTCATCATCCACACCTCGTCGGTGGCGGCCTTCGAGGGCCAGATCGGCCAGGCCGCGTACTCGGCGACCAAGGCCGGCCTCGCCGGCATGACGCTGCCGCTGGCGCGCGAGTTCGCGGCCTTCGGCGTGCGCGTGGTCTCGATCGCGCCCGGCATCTTCCACACGCCGATGGTGGGCGGCCTGCCCGCCGACGTGCAGGCCTCGCTGGGCGCGCAGGTGCCCTTCCCCTCGCGGCTCGGCCGCCCCGAGGAGTACGCGCAGCTCGTCGAGTCGATCTACACGATCGCGATGCTGAACGGCGAGACGATCCGTCTCGACGGCGCGATCCGCATGCAGCCGAAGTGAGGGCCTGATGGACATCGAACGCGACCAGATGGAGTACGACGTGCTGGTGGTGGGCGGCGGCCCGGCCGGCCTCGCCTGCGCCATCCGCCTCAAGGAGAAGAAGCCCGACCTCACGGTCTGCGTGCTCGAGAAGGCCTCCGCCATCGGCGCGCAAGCGCTGTCGGGCGCGGTGCTCGAACCCGGGCCGCTCGATGCGCTGCTGCCCGGCTGGCGTGACGCGCCCCCGGGCATCTGCGTGCCCGCCAAGCGCGACGAGTTCTCGCTGCTGACGCGCACCGGCCGCATCCGCATGCCGGTGCCGCCGCAGCAGCACAACGAGGGCAACTTCATCGTCTCGCTGGGCCTGCTCACGCCGCTGCTCGCCGCGCGCGCCGAGGCGCTGGGCGTCGACGTGTTCCCCGGCTTCGCGGCCGCGCAGCCGCTCTTCAACGAGGACGGCTCGGTCGCCGGCGTGCAGATCGGCGATGTCGGCGTCGAGAAGTCGGGCGAGCCCGGCCCCAACTTCGCGCCGGGCCCCGAGGTGCGCGCGCGCATCACCGTGCTCGCAGAGGGCTGCCGCGGCAGCATCAGCAAGCAGCTCATCAAGAAATATGCGCTGGACGCCGACTGCGACCCGCAGACCTACGGCCTCGGCTTCAAGGAGCTGTGGCAGCTGCCGCCCGGGCGCACCGAGCCCGGCCTCATCCAGCACAGCATCGGCTGGCCGCTCGACTCCGGCACCTACGGCGGCAGCTTCCTGTACCACCTCGACAAGGACCGGGTGTACGTCGGCTACGTGGTGGGCCTCGACTACCGCGACCCGCGCCTGAAGCCCTTCGAGGCCTTCCAGCAGTTCAAGCACCATCCGAGCGTGCGCAAGCTGCTCGAAGGCGGCGAGATCCTGGCCGCGGGCGCGCGCACCATCGCCGCCGGCGGCTGGCAGTCGCTGCCCAAGATGGAGATGCCGGGCGCGATGCTGGTGGGCGATGCCGCAGGCACGCTCAACGTCGCCAAGATCAAGGGCATCCACCAGGCGATCCGCTGCGGCATGCTCGCGGCCGAGCACCTCGCCGAGCACGGCTCGCCGGCCGGCTTCGATGCGCGCTGGCGCGCGTCGGAGGGCGGCCAGGAACTGCGCAAGGTGCGCAACATCAAGCCCGGCTTCAAGCGCGGCCTGTGGTTCGCGCTCGCCAACGCGGGCCTCGAGACGCTGCTCGGCGGCCGTACGCCCTGGACGCTGCGCAACAAGGCGGCCTATGCCGAGACGCAGCGGCTCGCCGACTTCGAGTCGCCGGACCGCGGCTGGACCGACCGCAGCCTGCCGCCGCGCGACCGCCTCGCCTCGGTGTTCTTCGCCAACAACTCGCACGAGGAGAACCAGCCGATCCACCTCAAGGTGCGCGACACCTCGATCTGCGCGACGAAGTGCGCCACCGAGTACGGCAACCCCTGCCAGAACTTCTGCCCCGCCAACGTCTACGAGATGGTGGACGACGGCGCCGGCGGCAAGCGGCTGCAGATCAACTCCTCGAACTGCGTGCACTGCAAGGCCTGCGACATCAAGGACCCGTACCAGATCATCGACTGGACGACGCCCGAGGGCGGCTCGGGGCCGATCTACCAGTCTCTCTGACCTTCGGGGGCAGTCGACCGCGACATCATGGACGACGCACCGCTCTGGTCCCCGCCGCCGTCACGGGTCGCCGACGCCCAACTGACGCGGTTCATAGCGCGCTTGCGGGCGCGACGCGGCCTCGCGATCGACGGCTACGCGTCGCTGCACCGCTGGTCGATCGCCCAGCCGGACGCGTTCTGGTTCGAGGTCGCGCACTACGCGGGCCTCGTCGCCGATTGGGCGGACGCGCCGGTGCTGCGCCACGGCGACCGGATGCCCGGCGCGGAGTGGTTTCCGGGCGCGCGCCTCAACTACGCCGAGAACCTGCTGCATCTCCATGACGACGGACCGGCGATCATCGCCTGGGACGAGCGCGCGCATGCCGAGCCGGCGCGGCGACGATCGCTGACGCGGCGCCGGCTGGAGGCCGAGGTGGGACGGATCGCCGCCGGGCTGCGCGCCGCGGGCGTCGTGCCGGGCGACCGGGTGGCGGGCTTCCTGCCCAACATCCCGGAAGCGGTGGTGGCGATGCTCGCCGCCGCGAGCCTCGGCGCGACCTGGTCGTCGTGCTCGCCCGATTTCGGCATCGCCGGCGTGCTCGACCGCTTCGGGCAGATCGCGCCCAAGGCGCTCATCACCGCCGACGGCTACTTCTACGCCGGCGATGCCGAAATCGGGCGAGCACGACGACCAGGTCGCGCCGAGGCTCGCGGCGGCGAGCATCGCCACCACCG
>RFTM01000421.1 GCA_009923475.1 Gammaproteobacteria bacterium
GGCGCTGCAGAACGCGCAGCGCGCCGAGGAGCTCGGCCAGCCGCACGACGCGATCGTGCTCTCCGCCAAGGTGAGCGGCGTGCAGGACCTCATCGCCATCTACAGCGACCTCGCGGCGCGCTGCGAGTACCCGCTGCATGTCGGGCTCACCGAAGCGGGCATGGGCAGCAAGGGCATCGTCGCCTCGACGGCGGGCATCGGCGTGCTGCTGCAGGCGGGCATCGGCGACACCATCCGGGTCTCGCTCACACCGGAGCCGAACACGCCCGAGCCCGGCGGCGACCGCACGCAGGAGGTGATCGTCGCGCAGGAGATCCTGCAGACCATGGGGCTGCGCTCCTTCACGCCCATGGTGATCGCCTGCCCGGGCTGCGGCCGCACCACCAGCACCTATTTCCAGCAGCTGGCGCAGGACATCCAGTCCTACATCCGCCATCGCATGCCCGAGTGGCGCAAGTTCCACGACGGCGTGGAGGACATGAACGTCGCGGTGATGGGCTGCGTGGTGAACGGCCCGGGCGAGAGCAAGCACGCCAACATCGGCATCAGCCTGCCCGGCACCGGCGAACGCCCGGTGGCGCCCGTCTACGAGGACGGCGAGAAGACCGTCACCCTGAAGGGCGACGACATCGCCGGCGAATTCCAGCAGCTGGTCGAGGCCTATGTGGCGCGCCGCTATCCGCGCCGCGCTCCGGCCCCCGGCGGCGGCACCTGACGGAAGGACGGCTGACATGAGCGGATTGACCGAAAAGAAGTGCCTGCCCTGCGAGGGCGGCGTGCCGCCGCTGCCGCGCGCGGAATGCGAGCGGCTGCTGGCCCAGCTGTCGCCCGAGTGGCGGCTCTCGCCCGACGGCACCGAGCTGCAGCGCGAGTTCGCGTTCAAGGATTTCCATCGCACGATGGGCTTCGTGAACGCGCTGGCGCATGTCGCCAACTCCGAGGACCACCACCCCGACCTCGCGGTGGGCTACGGCTACTGCCGGGTGCGCTACTCCACGCACGCCGTGGGCGGCCTCACCGAGAACGATTTCATCTGCGCGGCCAAGATCGACCGCCTCGTTTGAGGCCCCGGCGCCGCTGAGGCCCCGGCGCCGCTGAGGGCTCAGGCGCGGCGCGCGGCGCGCGGCAGCTCGCCGTCGAGGCCGAGCGCCCGTCCCGCGAAGAACGCGCGCAGCGGCGCGGCGCGCCCCACGATGCCCATGCCGCGCTGCGCGAGGCGCCCGAGCGGGTCGGTGCCGAAGGCGAGGAAGCGGTCCAGCAGGTCGAAGGCCCGGCCCATGGCCTCGTTCTCGCCCTTGCGCCAACGCTCGTAGCGGCGCAGCGCGCGCAGCGCGCCCGGATCCTCGCCCTCGGCGAAGGCGCCCTCCAGCACGTCGGCGAGCGCGGCCGCGTCCATCAAGCCGAGGTTGAGGCCCTGTCCCGCGAGCGGATGCACGATGTGCGCGGCATCGCCCACCAGCACGCAACGCTCGCGCGCGTACTGCGGCGCGCGCACGCGGCGCAAGGGGAAGGAGGCGCGGCCGCTCGCGAGCATGAGCGCGCCCAGCACGCCGCCGCTCGCCGCCGTGGCCTCGGCCTCGAACTGCGCCGCAGGCATCGCCAGCAAGGCCTCGGCGCGGGCGCGCGCCACCGACCAGACGAGCGAGCTCGCGCCGTCCGAGAGCGGCAGCAGCGCGAAGGTGCCGTCGCCGAGGAAGCGCTGCCAGGCCGTGCGCTCGTGCGGACGTTCGCTGCGCAGGTTCGCGACCACGCCCGACTGCCCGTAGTCCTGGGCCTCGACACCGAGCCCGGCCGCCTGTCGCACCAGCGAGCGCCCGCCGTCGGCGCCGACCACCAGCGATGCGCGCCAGCGCCGCCCGTCGGCGAGCAGCGTCACCGCGTCCGACCCGAACTCGAGCCCCTCGAGGACCGCGGCCACGGCGATACCGCCCGCCGCCGTGAAGGCATCGAGCGCGGCGCGCTGCACGCGCGCGTGGGCGACGATGTGCCCGAGGTCGGGCTCGCCGAGCTCGGCGGCCTCGAAACCGAGCGACTCGGGCCC
>RFTM01000422.1 GCA_009923475.1 Gammaproteobacteria bacterium
TGCCGATCAGATCGAGGACGACCGTCAGCCGCTCGTCGTCAGGCAGGTGGCTGGCCGCGCCCACCGCGACACCGCTGCCGCGCAGGAACTCGGCCTCCCGCGCCGCCAAGGCTTCGGGTCGGTATCGGAATCGGGGCCAGTCAGGGTGCTGCCAATTCCACTGCATGAGCGACAAAGTAGCATTTATCGCTCATAAAAACACCTATTTATGAGCGATAAACACCGTGATATCGCTCATCAGTGATCGGCCGCCACCGCTCCCCGGCCGGCCAGCAGCGCCAGCACCTCGGCGGTCTTGTCCTGCATCAGCGCGGCGCTGCCGCGGCTTTCCACGTTCAGGCGGATCAGCGGCTCGGTGTTCGAGCCGCGCAGGTTCAGGCGCCACGCGCCCGCGGCGCCGGCCTTGCCCTCGAACTCCATCGACAGGCCGTCGGTGTGGTCCACCGAGCTCGCCTGCGAGGCGTAGTGGGCCTGCACGGCCGCGATGGCGCCCGGCACGTCGGGGATGCGGCGGTTGATCTCGCCGCTGCAGGGGAAGCGCCGCATGCGCTCGCCCACGAGCTCCGAGAGCGGCTTGCCGGTGGTGCAGAGGCGCTCCAGCACGAGCAGCCAGGGGATCATGCCGCTGTCGCAGTAGGCGAAATCGCGGAAGTAGTGGTGCGCGCTCATCTCGCCGCCGTAGGCGCCGTCGACCTCGCGCATCTTCTGCTTGATGAAGGCGTGGCCCGACTTGCAGAGCACCGGCACGCCGCCGTGCTCGCGCACGATCTCGAGCGTGTTCCAGGTGAGGCGCGGGTCGTGGACGATGCGCGCGCCGCGCTCCTTCTCGAGGAAGGGCTGCGCGAGCAGGCCCACGAGGTAATAGCCCTCGATAAAGGTGCCGTGCTCGTCGAAGAAGAAGCAGCGGTCGAAGTCGCCGTCCCAGGCAAGACCGATGTCGGCGCCGTGCTTGCGGATGGCCTCGATGGTGGGCGCGCGGTTCGCCTCGAGCATCGGGTTCGGGACGCCGTTCGGGAAGTGGCCGTCAGGCTGGTGACGGACCTTGATGAACTCGAACGGCAGGTGCGGCTCGAGCAGGTCGACGAAGGGCCCGGCCCCGCCGTTGCCGGCATCCACCACCACCTTGAGGCGCCGCAGCTTGCTGCGATCGATGTAGGACAGCAGGTGGTCGATGTACGGGCCGCGCGTGTCGAGCGTGTAGCGCGTGCCGACGCGGCCGCCCGAAGCGGCAACCGGCGCCGGCAGCCGCCCCTCGCGGATCATCGCCGCCATGTCCTTGAGGCCCGTGTCGGCGCTGATCGGCCGCGAGCCTTCGCGCACGAACTTCATGCCGTTGTAGTCGGGCGGGTTGTGGCTGGCCGTGACCATGATGCCGCCGTCGAAGGCGGTCGCGGCGTTCGCGCCTTCCGCGCCCTTGCCGTGCGCCGTCGCGAAATACACCCCCTCCGTGCCGCACTGGCCGATGTCGTAGACATCGACGCCGCTCTCGGTGAGGCCGCGCGTCAGCGCCGCGGCGAGCGAGGGGCTGGTGAGGCGCATGTCGTGGCCCACCACCACGCGTGTCGGCTTCACGAAACCGGCATACGCGCGACCCACCGCGTGCGCAAGGTCCTCGTTGATCTCGTCGGGGATGCGACCGCGGATGTCGTAGGCCTTGAAGGCGGAGAGTTTCATGGACGCCTCAAATATCTTTGATATCTGTTGAAAACGGGTCTCGCGAAGCGTGCAGGATACGGGCGATCAGCACTTCTTCGTCAGAGACCATGAAATAGATCATGTATCCACTGAAGGGGCATGCGCGCAGCCCCTCCCCCAACTCGGGACGCTCCCGATACGCCAGCGGGAATTCCGACACTCGTTGGCACTGCCCGCGCAACTCCCGCGCGAACTCGAGCGCGCGCACGGGCGAATCGGCATCGATGTAATCAGCGATGGCATCGAGATCGGACTCTGCCAACGCCGACAACCGGGTCCGGCGCATCAGCGCTCTGCGGGACCGGCCGCAGCCACACGCTCGGCCAAACGGGCCTCCAGTTTGTC
>RFTM01000423.1 GCA_009923475.1 Gammaproteobacteria bacterium
TCGCCGCACGCAAGCAATGGATCGCCGGCACGCTGCGTCCGGCCGGCGAACTGCGCATCGACGAGGGCGCCTGGCGCGCCTTGCGCACGGGCAAGAGCCTGCTGCCCGCGGGCGTCACCGCCTTGCGCGGGCGCTTCGAGCGCGGCGACACCGTCAGCGTCTGCACCGCCGACGGCCGCGAGGTGGCACGCGGCATCGTCGCCTACGGCGACGCCGACGCCTCGCGCATCATCGGCCGTCGCAGCGCGGACATCGCGGCGCTGCTCGGTTACGCGGGGCGCGACGAACTCATCCACCGCGACGACCTGGTGCTGCAGTGACCGGCTCCCCACCCCCCGATGCGCCCTCCGGCGCGACGCAGGACATCGGCGCGCTCATGCAGCGGCTCGGCGCCGCGGCGCTCGCCGCGCAGCCGGTGCTCGCCCGGGCGCCGCGCGCGCAGAAGGACGCGGCGCTGCGCGCGGCCGCCGGGGCCTTGCGCGGCCGGCGCGCCGCGCTGCTCGAGGCCAACGCGGCCGACCTGGCGGCGGCGCACGCCAAGGGCCTCTCCGGGGCCATGCTCGACCGCCTGAAGCTCGACGATGCGCGCATCGAGGCGATGGCGCACGGTCTCGAGGACATCGCCGCGCTCGACGACCCCGTCGGACGCGTGCTCGCCGAGTGGACGCGGCCCAACGGCCTGCGCATCGCGCGGGTCGCCGTGCCGCTCGGCGTGGTCGGCATCATCTACGAGAGCCGCCCCAACGTGACCGCCGACGCGGGGGCGCTGTGCCTCAAGTCGGGCAACGCGGCGATCCTGCGCGGCGGCTCGGAGAGCGCGCGCTCGAGCGCGGTCATCAACGCCTGCCTGCAGGAGGGCCTGCGCGCCGCGGGGCTGCCGGAAGCCTGCATCCAGTCCGTGCCGGTCACCGACCGTGCCGCCGTCGGCATCATGCTCGGCGGCATGACCGACTGCCTCGATGTGGTCGTGCCGCGCGGCGGCAAGAGCCTCGTGAAGCGCGTGCAGGACGAGGCGCGGGTGCCGGTCATCGGGCACCTCGACGGCAACTGCCATGTGTACGTGGACGCCGCCGCCGACCTGCGCATGGCGACCGCCATCGCGCTCAACGCCAAGCTGCGGCGCACCGGGGTCTGCGGCGCGGCCGAGACCTTGCTCGTCGACCGCGCCTGCGCCGCGACCCACCTCGCGCCCCTCGTCAAGGCCTTGCTCGACGCCGGCTGCGAGGTGCGCGGCGATGCGGCCGCGCAGGGCGCCGACGCGCGCGTCATCGCCGCCACCGAGGACGACTGGTTCACCGAGTACCTCGACGCGGTGATCGCGGTGCGGGTGGTGGAAGGTGTGCAGGGCGCGATGGACCACATCGCCAAGTACGGCTCGGCGCACACCGAGTCCGTCGTCACCGAGGATGCGGCCGCGGCGCAGCGTTTCCTGGAGGGCGTCGACAGCGCGATCGTGCTGCACAACGCCTCGACGCAGTTCGCCGACGGCGGCGAGTTCGGCATGGGCGCCGAGATCGGCATCTCCACCGACCGCTTCCACGCGCGCGGTCCGGTCGGCCTCGAACAGCTGACGAGCTACAAGTACGTGGTGCGCGGCAGCGGCCAGGTCCGGCCCTGAGCCGAGATCAGGCGCTCGCCGCGAGCCCCTGCGCGCCGCCCCGCAACGACCAGGCTTCCGGGATGCCGCGCTCGCGCAGCGCTTCGCAGGCGCTGCGGCTGCGTATCCCGCGTGCGCAGACCAGCAGGTAGCGGCCGTCGGCAGGCAGGTTGCCGCCGGCGAGCAGCTCGGCCATCGGGATGCGCCGCGCCGCCACCGGCAGCGGCGCCGCGGCGCTCTCCGCCGGGTCGCGGATATCGATGACGGCGTAGCCGGCGGCCGCCGCCTGCGCCAGGTCATCGAAGTCGAGCTCCAGCGCTGCAGCGGGTCCGCCGTCGGGCAGCCCCTGCCGCGCACGCGCGAGCGCCTCGGCCGAGCGGCCGCAAGCGCGGCCCTGGCAATCGGCCGCGCGACGGGCCGCGAGCCGCGACATGCCGAAGTCG
>RFTM01000424.1 GCA_009923475.1 Gammaproteobacteria bacterium
GCCGACGCGCAGGCGGTCTGCGACAACGGCAAGGCCTGGATCGAACGCTTCAAGGCGGGCGACATCGACGGCCTGATGGCGCTCTACGAGCCCGACGCCCAGGTGGCCCTGCACGGGCAGCGCAAGCTGACGGGCCGGGAGCAGATCCGCGCGTTCTTCGCGCCCTCGCTGGCGGCGCGCCCGGACGTCAGCTTCGAGCTGCATGTCGAGGACATCCGCATCCACGGCGAGCTCGCGCTGCTGGTGAGCCGCTACTGGTACACCTCCACGGCGCGCCGCGGCGAGAAGTACCAGGACGCGGGGCGCTCGGCGCTCGTCTACAAGCGCGTGCCGGGCAAGCGCGGCGCGGAACAGTGGCGCATCCTGCTCGACATCGACAACAACACGCCGGACGTCGCCTTCCCGAAGCCCTGAGGGGCGCCGGCGCCGCCCGCGCCGCGGGTCAGGGCAGCAGCACCGTGGCGCCGACCGTGCGGCGCGCCTCGAGGTCGCGGTGCGCCGCGGCGGCGTCCGCCAGGGCATATCTTTGGCCGATGGTCAGCTTGAGCTTGCCCGAGGCCACCATGCGGAAGGTCTCGCGCGCCGCCGACTCGAGGTCGGCGCGCCGGGCGATGTAGGTGAAGAGCGACGGCCGCGTCAGGAACAGCGAGCCGCGGCGCGCGAGCTCGAGCGGCGATATCGCGGGCGGCGGCCCGGAGGCGTTGCCGTAGCTCACCATGGTGCCAAGCGGCGCGAGGCAGTCGAGCGACTCCATGAAGGTGTCCTTGCCGACCGAATCGTAGACCACGCGCACGCCTGCGCCGCGGGTGATCCGCTTGACGCCCGCCGCGATCGGGTCGCGGCCCATGACGAGCACCTGCCGACAGCCGTTCCGGCGCGCGACGGCGACCTTCCCCTCGCTGCCCACCACGCCGATGACCCGCGCGCCCAGCGCGCGCGCCCACTGGCAGAGGATGAGGCCGACGCCGCCCGCCGCGGCGTGCACCAGCAGCCAGTCGCCGCGCTGCACGCGCACCGTGCGCCGCAGCAGGTAGTGGGCGGTGAGGCCCTTGAGCATCAGCACGGCGGCCTGCTCGTCGCCCACCGCACGCGGCAGCTTGACGACGCGCTCGGCAGGCAGGTTGCGCAGCTCGCAATAGCTGCCCGGCTGCGAGTGCACATAGGCCACGCGGTCGCCGACCCGCAGGCCGCGCACCCGCCGCCCGAGCGCCGTCACCACGCCCGCCGCCTCGCGGCCGAGCCCCGCCGGCAGCGGCATGGGGTAGAGCCCCGTCCGGTCGTAGACGTCGATGTAGTTGAGACCGATGGCCGTGTGGCGCAGCTGCACCTCGCCCGGCGCGGGCGCGCCGGGGTCGAGGTCCTCGAGGCGCAGGACCTCGGGACCACCCGTGGTGTGCAGGCGTATCGCTTTGGACATCAGCCGCGCCGCTCGGCGCCCGACGCGCCGGTCAGAGCGCGGCCCCGTCCGTCTCGCCGGTGCGGATGCGGATGACGCGGTCGATGTCGGTGATGAAGATCTTGCCGTCGCCGACCTTGCCGGTCTTCGCGGCCTTGACGATGGCCTCGACCACCTGGTCGGCGAGATCGGCGCGCACCGCGACCTCGATGCGGGTCTTCGGCACGAAGTCGACCACGTATTCGGCGCCGCGGTAGAGCTCGGTGTGGCCGCGCTGGCGGCCGAAACCCTTGACCTCCGTGACGGTCATGCCGGAGACGCCGATCTCCGAGAGCGCGGCGCGCACGTCGTCGAGCTTGAAGGGCTTGATGATGGCGGTGATGAGCTTCATGTCGTCTTTCTCCCGATGCGTGGTCCGGTACGCGGCGTCGGAAGTTCTGCACCTTCCGTGCCATGCACCCGATGCCCGAAAGCGCCGATTTTGCGCCTCCGGAGCCACCCTCTCGCACCATTATGGCGCAGTTCGGCCGCGCGTGCGCCCGTCGGTGGTGCGGCGTCGGCGGCGGCCCTTAAGATGCCGCCATGCAGCCCCCGTCCGCCAGCCCGCCCACCCGGCATCCCGAGCGCATCGTCGTCATCGGCG
>RFTM01000425.1 GCA_009923475.1 Gammaproteobacteria bacterium
CCTGCAGCAAATCCTGGCGCGCCGACGGCCGCTGGTCGTCTCCATCGCCGCCGGACTGCCGGTCGCCCAGCTGCGCGCAGGTTGCGGCACGGCAGGCGCGGCCTTGCCCGTGGTCCGCGCCATGCCGAACCGCCCGGCCCTGCTCGGCCTCGGCGCGAGCGGCCTGTACGCGCCCGACGATGTCATGGCCCGCGACCGCGACCGTGCCGCAGCCGTACTCGGCGCCGCAGGCATGGTGGCCTGGATCGACGACGAATCGCTGATGGACGCCGTGACGGCGGTCTCGGGCAGCGGCCCCGCGTATTTTTTCCGGTTGGCCGAGGCGCTCGCCGAGGCCGGCCGCGCCCAGGGTCTGCCGGCCGAGGTCGCCACGCGGCTGGCCGCGGCGACGCTCGCCGGCGCGGGCGCGATGGCCGCCGTCGACGCCGACCTCGCCGGCCTGCGGGCCGCGGTGACCTCGCGCGGCGGCACCACGGCGGCCGCGCTGGCGGCGTTCGAGGCGGGCGGTCTCGGACCGCTCGTGGATGCGGCGGTCGCCGCCGCCACGCATCGCGGGCGTGAACTCGCGCAGGGGTCGCCGGCCGCCGGCGTCAAGGGAGGCTGACATGATGGACGCCCTCGCGTTCCTGGTCGACACGCTGTTCTCGCTGCTCTTCTGGGCGTTCCTGCTGCGTTGCCTGCTGCAGTGGGTACGGGCCGGATTCCGCAACCCGCTGGGCGCGGCCATCCTCCAGGCCACCGACTGGCTGGTGCTGCCGCTGCGGCGCGTGCTGCCCTCGTTCGGCCGCATCGACACGGCCTCGGTGGTGGCGGTGCTGGCGGTGGCGCTCGCGCAGATCGGCGTGCTGGGGTTCATCACCGGCGGCGGGCTGCCCGATGCCCTGACCTGGCTGGTCGAGGCGGGCCGCGAGGTGCTGCGCTCGGCCCTGTGGCTCTATTTCTGGGCCATCTTCATATACGCCCTGCTCTCGATGATCGCTCCGGGGCAGGACTCGCCGCTCCTCGACGTGCTCGAGGCGCTCTGCGAACCCGTGCTGTCGCGCATCCGCCGCGCCATGCCCTCGCTCGGCGGCCTCGACCTGTCGCCGATGTGGGCCGGCATCATCATCCAGGTGCTGCTCATCCTGCTCCGCTGATTCGCGAAATGCCGGTTTTTCCAGTCCCGGACGCGCGAAATCCGTTTTTTTTCGCGGCATGATGTGCTATGTTCCGCTCCGGAATGCGACGCGCGGCATGCCGCGCACCCATCAAAAACCAGGAGAATCACCAGATGGCGAAAAAGGCCGGCCCGCCGACCAAGTCGGAAATCCTCAACCAGATCGCGAAAGACACCGGTCTCTCGCGCAAGGCCGTGAGTTCCGTGTTCGAGTCCCTGAACGGCGTCATGAAGAAGAGCCTGCGCGCGAACAGCCTGTTCACGCTGCCGGGCGTCGCCAAGTTCAAGGTCGTCAAGAAGCCCGCGACGAAGGCGCGTGAGGGCATCAACCCCTTCACGGGCGAGAAGATGGTCTTCAAGGCCAAGCCGGCCTCCAAGAAGATCCGCGCCATGGCGCTCAAGAACCTGAAGAACATGGTCAACTGACCATCCAGGCATCTGCCATGAAAAAGCCCGGGACGGCGACGTCCCGGGCTTTTTTTTGGCCGTGTCCGGGCCGCGCGGCGGCTTCAGGGCGTGCCGCGCAGCTCCCGGGCCCGGCGCTCCATGCGCTCGGCCATCTCGTCGCGGCGCTTCTTGGCCCCGGCCTTCATGACGTCGGCCTTGGTGCGCTGCTCCGGCGTGAGCATCTGCCACACCTGCCGCTGCATCTGCGCGCGCTGCTGCACGAGCTGCGCCGTCAGCTCGCCGACGCGCTTCGAGGACGAGGCGACCAGCGCGTCGAAACCTTTGGCGCCCGGATCGGCGTCGCGGATCTTGCGGGTCTCGGCGCGGATCTGGCCGCGCAGGTCTTCCATCTTCGGCCGGGCCGCCTGCATCAGGCCGCGCAGCTGGTTGCGCTGCTCCGGCGACAGGCCGAGCTCGCGCGCCATGCGC
>RFTM01000426.1 GCA_009923475.1 Gammaproteobacteria bacterium
GTCCCGACTTGATGTCAGCCCCGCCCTTCCAGACCCTGTATCGGAGCCTCCTTGGATAACTTTAGGGCGGATACCCAGGTCGGACGGGGCGCAGAGCATGGCGGGGCCACGGCCCTGCTCCCGTCCGTCCCTCATCAGGAGCGGAGCAGCGACAGCACCTGCTGGGGCGCGGCGTTGGCCTGCGAGAGCATGGCCACACCGGCCTGCTGCAGCACCTGGGCACGCGTCAGCCGGGCCGTCTCCTGCGCGAAGTCGGTGTCCTGGATGCGCGAGCGCGAGGCCGAGAGGTTCTCGTTCGTGCTGTGCAGGTTGGCGATCACCGAGTCGAAGCGGCTGTTGATGGCGCCGATGGTGGCTCGCGAGGAGTTCACCGAGGTCAGCGCCTGGTCGAGCATGCCGATCGCCTGCTGGGCGCCGGTGTAGCTCGACACGTTGGTCGCGGAGATGCCGGTGGTCAAGGTCGAGGTGCCGACCGAACCGTTGGCCCAACCGGCGACCGTCGCGAGGTTGGTCGTGCCGCCGACCGTGACCGCAGCGCTGCTGGTCAGCGTCAGCTGGCCGGTGGCCGAGTCGTAGGACGCGCCGACGTTGGTCTGCGCAGACACCGCGTTGATCGCCGAGACCAGCTGACCGGCACGCTCGGCCGAGCTGCCGGCGCCCGCAATCGCGCCGATGTTGGTGCCGTTGATGGTCACGCCGCCCGAGGCGATCGCCGTGGCGAAGCCGGTGATGCCGCTCGCCGCGGTCGAGGCCGTGAAGCGGGTGAAGGTGCCACCGAGCGAAGCGGTGCTGACGTTGGCCAGCGAGGAGATGGTCCGACGTTGGCACCGACCTGGAAGTTGACGCCGCTGAACGAGCCGTCGAGCAGCTTGAGGCCGGCGAACACCGTCTGGTCAGCCACGCGCTGCACTTCGCTCGAGAGCTGGCCGTACTCGGCGTTGAGCGCGTCGCGGTCGACCTGGCTGTTGGTGCCGTTCGAGGCCTGCACCGCGAGCTCACGCATGCGCTGCAGGTTGGACGTCACCGAGCCGAGCGCGCCTTCCGCGGTCTGCGTGAGCGACACGGCGTCGCCCGCGTTGCGGATGGCGGTCGAGAGGCCGCGGATCTGCGCCGTGAAGCGCTGCGAGATCGCGAGACCGGCCGCGTCGTCCTTGGCGCCGTTGATGCGCAGGCCGGACGACAGACGCTGCAACGAAGTCGCAAGCTCGTCGCTCGAGGTGGCGAGGTTGCGCTGGGCGTTCAGCGACATCACGTTGGTGTTGATCACTTGGGACATGAGAGAGGATTCCTGTGTTGACTGATGTTGGTTTGCGGACCCGACAGGTCGTCAGCGCCTTCCTCGAGGTCGGGTATCGGGAGGGGGTCGCTTTTCTTTAGGGATGCGTCCTGCGGCCCCTCAGAGGTAATCGAACAGCGACAGCCGCGAGAGCTTCGCGACGGATTGCTGGGCGGCCTGCAGGCCGGCCAGCTGGGTGTTGAGCCGGGTCAGCGCCTCGACGTAGTCGACATCCCGCAGCTGCGAGAGGTTGGTGGTGACGTCCTGCTTGAAGGCCTCGCGCGCCGTCTCGGCGGCGTCGATTGCGCCCAGCCTGGCGCCGAGGACGGCGCGGGATCCGGAGACCTGCTCTTGTCCCTGCGCGAGCTGCGCCAACACCGCGTTCAGTTCGTTGGTCGAATGCGAACGCTGTGCCGCTGAATTGACCGGCGACTCGAGGGACCGCGCCAAGCGGTCGAGGGTCGCGAAGATGTCCTCGGTGCCCGAGGGGTCCACGTGGAACTGGTCTCCCGCCACCGGGGCGCCCGAGATGGTGAGCCGTATACCCTTGAACTCGATGGCACCGCCCGAGGTGTAGGCTCCGCTCGCGACCGTCGCATCCGCGGCGTCACGCGCCTCCCAGTCGCCGTTCGGCATCAGCACCACGCGATAAGGCTGGCCGTCCCAGGCGGTCGGGTCGACCACCGACCCTGCGCCGAGGATGCCGCTGCCGACATTGGCCGGGTCGCCGCGCAGGGCAAAGCTGCCGTTGC
>RFTM01000427.1 GCA_009923475.1 Gammaproteobacteria bacterium
CGCGCTCGAGGTCACGGGCGACGCCGGTCCCGGCGAGCGCGAACTCGCCGCCCTCGACGCCCTGGCGCGCGAGCTCGGCGCGCACAGGCTGGTCGCCGGCTGCCCGTATAATGCGGACGGCAGCGCCCACCCGCTCGCGGGCCGGGCGCGCAGCTTCGCGGCCGCGTTCGGCGCGCGGCGTGCGCTGCCGGTGCATGCGGTCGACGAGCGTTTCTCGTCGCTGGAGGCGGAAGAGCGCCTGCGCGAGCGGCGCGCCACGGGGCTCAAGCGCCGGCGCGTCTCGAAAGGCGAGGTGGACAGCCTGTCCGCGGCGGTGATCCTCGAGCGCTGGCTGGCGGGCGAAGGCGGTTGAAGGCGGACCCGGTCAGGGAGGACGACGCACCGATGGGCGAGATCGCGCAACTGCGCAGCGACGGCACGCTGCGCCACCTGCTGACCCTGGAGGGGCTGCCGCGCCCGCTGCTCGAGCGGCTGCTCGAGCGCAGCGCGCACTGGTGCCGCCCGCTGGGCGCGCCTGCCGCGCGCGGCACCGCGCTCGCGGGACGCACGGTCGCCGTGATGTTCGCCGAGCCTTCCACCCGCACCCGCGTGTCCTTCGAGCTCGCCGCGCGGCGCATCGGCGCCGAGGTGGCGGTCATCGAGGTGCAGCTGTCCTCGCGGCTCAAGGGCGAAAGCGTGCTCGACACCGTCGCCACGCTCGAGGCCATGCATGTCGACGCCTTCGTGCTGCGCGACGCCGATGCCGACGTGCCCGATCTCGTCGCCGCGCATGTCGCGCCGCACGTCAGCGTGCTGTCGGGCGGCGCGGGCAGCCGCTCGCACCCGACGCAGGGACTGCTCGACGCCTTCACCGTGCTGCAGCGCAAGGGGCGCATCGAGGGCCTGCGCATCGCCATCGTGGGCGACGTGCGCCACTCGCGCGTCGCGCGCTCGGCCTGGCAGGCGTTCGCGGCGCTGGGCGCCGGCGAGATCCGCCTCGTCGCGCCGCCCGGCCTGATGCCCGAGACCGGCGAATTCGCGGGCTGCACCCGCCACGCCTCGCTGGAGAACGGCATCGAGGATTGCGACGCCGTGATGATGCTGCGCATCCAGAAGGAGCGCATGGCCGCCGCCGCGATCCCGGGCGAGGCCGAGTATTTCGCGGAGTGGGGGCTGACGCCCGAGCGGCTGCGGCGCGCGCGGCCCGACGCCATCGTCATGCATCCCGGTCCGATGAACCGCGGCGTCGAGATCGCCTCCGAGGTCGCCGACGGGCCGCAGTCCGTGATCCGCGACCAGGTGCGCCACGGCGTCGCGGTGCGCATGGCCGTGCTCGAGGCCGCGCTCGGCGGTCCGGGCAACCCCTCGGCGGCACGCTCATGAGCGCCGTGCAGCACCCCGCGCACCGCGGCAGCATCGCCCTCGAAGACGGCAAGGTGCTCGGCCAGCACGCCTATCCCGACGGGCAATACATCATCCGCATCGAGGCGCCGCGCTGCGCGGCGCGCGCGCAGCCGGGCCACTTCGCGCACCTCACCGTCGATGACGACATCCCGATGCGCCGGCCGCTCTCGATCATGCGCGCCGATGCGCAGGCGGGCTGGATCGACATCCTCTACAAGGTCGTGGGACCGGGCCTCGCCGCGCTCGCGCGGCGGCGCGCGGGCGACAGGCTGTCGGTGCTGGGGCCGATCGGCCAGGGCTTCACGCCGCATGCGGAGCGCCCGCGCGCGTTGCTCATCGGCGGCGGCGTCGGCATCCCGCCGATGGTCTTCCTGGCCGAGCGCATGGTCGGGACGGCCTTCAAGCCGCTGGTGTTGATGGGCTCGGAGATCCCCTTCCCCTTCAACGCGCGTCCGTCCACGCATCTCGTGCCCGGCATCCCCGCGGGCGTCATCGCCGCCATGCCCCTGCTCGAGGAGATGGGCGTGCCGAGCCGCCTCGCGAGCCGCAGCGGCTTCCCGGGCTGCCACGACGGATTCGTCACCGGGCTGGCCGAGCAATGGCTGGCGGCGCTCTCGCCCGAGGCGCTCGCCGAGGTCGA
>RFTM01000428.1 GCA_009923475.1 Gammaproteobacteria bacterium
GTTGCCGATGGCCTGCGAGAGGATCTGCCGGTGCCCAACCACCCGGCAAGGTTCGATGCGGCGTTCGAACCGCTGGCCGCGCTCGTCGGCGAGCGGCTCGAAGAGCTCGGCGAGGTCGGTGGCGAGCGCGCCCACATCGACCGGCTCCATGGCGTCGCGCGACAGGCCGGACTCGGCGCGCGCGAGGTCGACCAGCGCGTTGAAGGTCTGCAGCGCCCGCGCCGCCTCGGCCTCGGCATCGAGCAGGTGCACCTCGCGCACCGACTCGTCGGGCGCGGCGCGCGCCGCGCCGATCGCGCGGCCGACGCGCATCAGCGGCGAACGCAGGTCGTGGGCCAGGCTCTCGGTCACGGTGCGCATGCCGCCCACCAGCGCCTCGTTCTGGTCGAGCATCTCGTTGAAGGTGTCGGTCAGCGTCCCCAGCGCCCCGAGCCGCTGCCGCGACGGCGCACGCGCCGCCATCTGGCCGCGCTGGATGTCGCGCGCGGTGGCGGCGAGGTCGGACACCTGCTCCACCACCCGGCGGTTGAAGAGATAGCCCACCAGCAAGCCGACCCCCAGCACCAGCAAGGTCGCCGCGAGGCCTGCATAGCCCAGCGACATCGCCATGTCGTGCGCCGCCCGGTCGCGGCGGCTGATGATGAGCGTCGCCCCGTCGGCGAGGCGTCGCGCCACCACGTAGCTCTGCGAGCCGTCCGGATGTGCCGTCTGCATGTGCAGGCTCGGCGCCTGCAGCACGGCGTCCCGGCCCGGCACGGCCGCGAGGTCGCCGGCGAGCGGCCTGCCCTGCGGGTCGAGCAGCACGATGTCCGGGGCCTCGGGCAGCAGCGCTTTGCGGGTGACCAGGGATTGCGCCAGCATCGGCCGGCCGAAGCGCTGGTCGGTGCGTTGACGCACCTGCAGCTCCTGGTCGAGGAAGGAGAAGGTCTCGCGGGTGTGCACCGCCATCACCCGCACCTGCAGCCAATAGAAGGCCCCGACGAAGGCGAGCAGCACCACCCCGAGCGACAGCAGCCCGGCCTGCAAGGCGCGACGGTCGAAGATCGAGGGGGTCACGGCGCGGAGCATGCCACGGAACGGCGGGTTCGGGTCTACAATCCCCCTCCCGAGGAGCGCCCGCCATGCCGTTGCTGCTGATCGAGGACGATACCGCGCTCGCCGCCGAGGTCTCGGCGGCCTTGGCCGCGCGCGACCTCACGGTGACGCATGTCGGCGAGGGCGAGGCGGGCCTCGCGACCGCGCTGGCCGGCGGGTTCTGCGCCGTCATCACCGACCGCATGCTGCCGCAGGTCGACGGGCTCGACATCGTCCGCCGGCTGCGCGAATCGGGCGACCGCACGCCCATCCTGATGATCTCGGCCCTCGACTCGGTCGACGAGCGGGTGCGCGGGCTGCGCGCGGGCGGCGACGACTACCTCGGCAAGCCGTTCGCGCTCGAAGAGCTGGTGGCGCGCGTCGAGTCGCTGCTGCGACGCTCCTCGAGCGCGGCGCTCACGGCGCTGCGGGTCGACGACCTCGAGCTCGACCTGCTGCAGCGGCGCGCGGTGCGCGCCGGCCGCGCCCTCGACCTCACCGACCGCGAGTTCCGCCTGCTCGAGTACCTGGCGCGCCACGCCGGCAAGGTGGTCACCCGCGCGATGCTGCTGCAGGGCGTGTGGGACATCCACTACGACCCCCAGACCAACGTGGTCGACGTGCACGTCAGCCGCCTGCGCCAGGCGGTGGACAAGGAATTCGAGCGGCCGCTGATCCACACCGTGCGCGGCGTGGGCTACTCGATGTACGCCTGAGCGGACGCCGACTCCGCGGCCGAAGCCTCGACCGCGTCCTGCAGCTCGCGCAGGCGGCCATGGAAGAAATGCGACGCGCCCTCCAGCATCACGATCCGCGCCGCGGGCTGCAGCGCACGCGCCCAACCGACGACGCCTGCGGCCGGCACCAGCTCGTCGTCGCTGCCCTGCACCACGAGCCAAGGGCAGCGCGGCGCCGCGATGTCCGAGAAGTCCCAGCGCCCGGCCGGCGG
>RFTM01000429.1 GCA_009923475.1 Gammaproteobacteria bacterium
TGGGACGACGCCGCGCAGGCCTACGCCCGCTTGCGGGAGGCCGGCCTCTTGGTGCGCGACTTCCGCGGCTACGACGGCTTGGGCCCGGTGCTGCGTCTTACCGTGGGCAGCCCTGCCCAGAACGACCGGATGTTGGAGGTGCTCTCATGAGGGTCCTGTTCGTCGACCGCGACGGCACGTTGGTGGAGGAACCCCACGACGAGCAGGTCGATGCGCTCGACAAGGTGCGCTTCCTGCCCGGCGTGTTCGCGGCCCTCGCTCGGCTGCAACAGGCCGGCTACGCGCTCGCGATGGTCACCAACCAGGACGGCCTCGGTACGGCCTCCTTCCCGCAGGAACGCTTCGAGGCGCCCCACCGGTTCATCCTCGACGCCTTCCGCTCGCAGGGGATCGAGTTCGTCGCCGTGTTCGTCTGCCCGCATACCCGCCACGACGGCTGCGTCTGCCGCAAGCCCAAGACCGCGCTGGTCGACGACTGGATCCGGGACAACGGCGTCGATCTCGCCGCGAGCGCGATGGTCGGCGACCGCGACACCGACCTCGAGTTCGCCACCAACCTCGGCATCCGCGGCCTGCGCGTGCGGACCTCGGGCGACGCCTCTGAGACCTGGGCGTCGATCGCCTCGGAACTCACCGCGCGGCGCGCCGAGGTGCGCCGCGAGACCCGCGAGACACGCATCGAGGTCCGGGTCGACCTCGACTCCGAAGCCGCTCCACGGGCCCGCACCGGCATCGGCTTCTTCGACCATATGCTCGAGCAGCTCGCCAAGCACGGCGGGTTCGCCCTCGAGCTCGACTGCGAGGGCGACCTCGCGGTCGACGAGCACCACACCGTCGAGGACTGCGCGCTCGCCCTCGGCGAGGCGCTGCGGCGCGCGCTCGGCGACAAGCGCGGCATCGCGCGCTACGGCTTCCTGTTGCCGATGGACGAGTCCCGCGCCCAGGTCGCGATCGACCTCTCGGGTCGCCCCTACGCGGTGTTCGAAGGCCGCTTCGGACGCGAGAGCGTCGGCGGTCTGCCTACCGAGCTCGTGCCGCACTTCTTCCGTTCACTGGGCGAAAGCCTCGGCGCGGCCTTGCACGTCTCCGTGAGCGGCGACAATGCCCACCACATGATCGAGGCCTGCTTCAAGGCGACGGGTCGCGCGCTGCGGCAAGCCATCCGCCGCGAGGGGGAGACATTGCCCACCACCAAGGGCGTGCTCTGAAACATGTCTTCGGCGGGCGACACGGTGATCATCGACTCGGGCGGCGCCAACCTCGCCTCGCTGCGCTTCGCGCTCGAGCGTCTCGGTGTCGCGGCCCGGCTCGCGCGCGGACCCGGCGATCTCGCCCAGGCCTCGCGGGCGATCCTGCCGGGCGTCGGAGCGGCGGCGGACGCCATGCAGCGCCTGTCCGGCAGCGGGCTCGACGACGCTGTCCGCCGCTACGATCGGCCGCTGCTCGGCATCTGTCTCGGCATGCAGCTGCTGTTCGAACGCTCCGACGAGGGCGATACCCCCTGCCTCGGCCTCCTCCCCGGGCGTGTCACCGCTTTGGTCCCGGCGCCCGGTCGGCCGGTGCCGCACATGGGCTGGAACACGCTGCAGACGGTCCGGCCGGACCCGCTGCTCGCCGGCCTCGGTGCCGATGACTGGGTCTATTTCGTCCACGGTTACCACGTGCCTGCCGAAGACGCCGACGCGGCGCTGCTCGCGCGCACCGATTACGGCGTGCCGGTGACGGCTGCGGTCCGCCGCGGGAACTTCATGGGCGTGCAGTTCCACCCGGAACGGTCCGGCGCGGCAGGCGCCCGGTTGCTGGCGAATTTCCTCGCGATGGACGGACGATGACCGGGATGCGCCTCATCCCCTCGCTCGACCTGCGCGGCGGGCTCTGCGTGCGGCTGCTGCGCGGCGACTTCGGCGCCGAGACGCGCTATGAGATCGACCCGCAGCAGTTGGTGGCGCGCTACCGCTCGCTGGGCGCAAGGCTGATGCATCTGGTCGACCTCGACGGCGCACGCGACGGCGCGCCGGGCAA
>RFTM01000430.1 GCA_009923475.1 Gammaproteobacteria bacterium
CGTTTCCTCTACACCGGCGAGCTCGCGTCGCGGCCGATCAGCGAGTTCCTGCTCAATGTCCGGCTTCATGCGCTGGACCTGCCCGTGCCCGCCCCCATCGCAGCGCGGCTGCAGCGCGAGGGGGCGACCTACCGCGGCGACCTCATCACGACGCTGATCCCGGGCGCGACCACGCTCGCCGAGCGGCTGTCGGTCGGGGCGGTGCCGGTCAACGATTGGCTGGAGGTCGGGCGCACCATCGCGCGCTTCCATCAGCACGGCGTCTGCCATGCCGACCTGAACGCCCACAACATCCTGCTCGACGGGGCGCAGCGCGTCTGGCTCATCGACTTCGACCGCGGCGCCATCCGCGAGCCCGGCCTGTGGTGCGACGCGAACCTCGCGCGCCTGCGCCGCTCCATCCTCAAAGTATGCGATGCGCTGCCCGCCGGGCGCTTCAACGAGACGCTGTGGACGGCGCTGCTCGCCGGCTACCGCGCGGCGCGGCCGGCGCGCCGGCGGGACGCCTGAGCGCGGCATGATGCGGCTCGTCTACCTGCTCGCCATCTACCTGCTCGCGCCGATCGCGTGGCTCGCGCTCGCCTGGCGCGGCCTGCGCGACCCGAGCTACCGGCAGGGGCTCACGCAGCGTTTCGGCTTCGGACCGGCGAGCGCCGCGCCCTCGATCTGGGTGCATGCGGTGTCGGTGGGCGAGGTGCAGGCGGCCTCCTCGCTGGTGCAGGCGCTGCGCGCGCGCTACCCGCACATCCCCCTGACGCTCACCACGGTCACGCCCACCGGCGCCGCCCGCGCCCGCGCCCTGTTCGGCGACCGGGTCGACGTGCGCTACGTGCCCTACGACCTGCCGGGCAGCGTGCGCCGGTTCTTCGAGCGCGTGAAGCCGCGCGTGGCCGTCATCCTCGAGACCGAGCTCTGGCCGAACCTCTATCGCGGCTGCGGCACGCGCGGCATCCCCTTGGTGCTCGCCAGCGCGCGCATCTCGCCGCGTTCGGTGGGCCGCTACCGCATGCTGGCGAGCCTGTTCCGCGAGACGCTCTCGCACGGCATCGTGATCGCCGCCCAGGGCGAGGGCGACGCCGAGCGTTTCCGCGCCATCGGCGCCAACCCGGCCAAGACGCACGTGGTGGGCAACATCAAATTCGACCTCGAGCTGCCTGCCGATATCCGCGAGCGCGGCGCGCGTCGCCGCGCCGAGCATTCCGCGACAGGGCGCTTCCTGTGGGTGGCGGGCAGCACGCACGAGGGCGAGGAGGAGGCCGCCATCGCCGCGCAGGCGGCGCTGGCGAAGGCGGGCGTGCCCAACCTGCTCGTCATCGCACCGCGGCATCCGCCGCGGTTCGGTGCGGTCGCAGACCTGTTGGCGGCGCGTGGCGTACGCTCGGTGCGCCGCTCGATCGGCGGGTTCGCCGGACCGGACACCCAGGTGCTGCTGCTCGACACCTTGGGCGAACTGATGGAGTGGTATGCGGCGGCGGACGCGGCCTTCGTGGGCGGCAGCCTCGTGCCCGTGGGCGGCCACAACCTGCTCGAGCCGGCGGCGCTTGCGGTGGCGACCGTCACCGGACCGCATGTCTTCAACGCCGAGGACATCGCGACGGCGCTGGTGGCTGAGGGTGCCGTGGAACAGGTGCAGGACGCCGCCGGGCTCGCCGACGCGATGCTGCGGCTCGCGCGGGACGCCGCCGGACGCGAGCGGCGCGGCCGCCTGGGTCAGGCGCTGGTGGAGCGCAACCGCGGCACGCTGCAACGCCTGATGGCGCTGCTCGAGCCGCTGGTCAGCGCGTCGGAGCGGCCGGCGCCGTAGACGCCGGCGCGGCGGCGGGCGTCGCGGCGGGCGCCGCGGTCTCGGTCAGCCAGCTGTTGACCTCGTCCAGCGCGGCCGCGTCCAGCGACCCCGAAGCGAGGCGCAGGCGCAGCACGTTGAGCATGTAATCGTAGCGGCTGCGCGAGTAGTTGGTCTCGGCCTGCGCCAGCGCGCGCCGCGCTTCGAGCACGTCGACGGCGGTGCGGGTGCCGAC
>RFTM01000044.1 GCA_009923475.1 Gammaproteobacteria bacterium
CGCCGCGCCCGCCTGCGCCGCCGCGCCCGCCTGCGCCGCCGCGCCGATGGCGAGCAGCGGTGAGGCCGCGATGAAATCCCGTCTGTCCATGTGATGTCTCCCCTCGAAGTTCGTGCAGCCGTCGCGGAGCGCTTGGCTCCCGGCATTAAAGCACAGCTATACTTTTCCGCAGACAGTCCCGTGAGGACTCCTGGGGGCGACCGTGCGCACGACACCTGCGGACAAGATCCGCGCCTATCGCGACCGCGGCTGGTGGGGCGATGTCCGCATCCACGACATGTTCGACGCGAACGCGCGCGCGCACCCGCAGCGGCCCGCCGTGCTCGATGCCCCCAACCGTCCGGAACTGGTCGGTGGCGCGGCGCTGCGGCTCGATTTCGCGGCCACCGCCGCGCTCGCCGACGCCTACGCGGTCGCCCTGCTCCGGCACGGCCTGCGCGCCGACGACATCCTCGTCACCCAGCTGCCCAACATCGCCGAGTACATCCCGCTCTATGTCGCCGCGCTCAGGCTCGGCGTCATCGTGAGCCCGGTGCCGGTGCAGTTCCGCCGCCACGAGCTCGAGCAGATCGTCCGCCTCACCGGCGCGAAGGCGCTGCTCACCTTCGACACGCTGAAGGGCGCGGACCACATCGGCGCCGCGCTGCAACTGCGCGCCGATCTCGCGGCCGAGGGCGTCCGGTTCGGCGTGCTGAGCCTGCGCAGCGCCTCGACGCTGGCGACGGCGCCCGATGGCGCGATCGCGTTCGAGGCGGCCGTGATGGACGACGCGTCCCGCGCCGAGCTCGCGCGCCATGTCGCCCTGCATCCGGTCGATGCGGACGACATCGCGACGATCTGCTGGACCTCGGGCACCGAAGGCACGCCGAAGGGCGTGCCGCGCTCCCACAACCATTGGCGCGCGATCAGCTTCGCGCACCTGCGCGGCGCGGGCATCCGCGAGGGCGAGGGCCTGCTCAACCCGTTCCCGCTCGTCAACATGGCGGCGCTCGGCGGCTGCTTCATGAGCTGGATGCACAATGCCGGCACGCTGATCCTGCATCATCCGCTCGACCTGCCGACCTACCTGCGCCAGATCGCCGTGGAGCGTCCCGCCTACGCGATCGCACCGCCCGCGGTGCTCAACATGCTGCTCAAGAACGAGGCGCTGCTGGCGAGCGTCGACCTGTCGTCCCTGCGCTGCATCGGATCCGGATCGGCGCCGCTCGACCCGGAGATGATCCAGGGCTACCACGACCGCTTCGGCATCGAGATCTGCAACAACTTCGGCTCCAACGAGGGCGTCTCGCTGCTCAGCAACGCCGACAACGCCCGCGACCCCGTGCACCGCGCGCGCTGGTTCCCGCGCTACGGCCGAGACGAGATCGCATGGGAGACGCCGCCGCCGGTCGCCCTCCTGACCCGCGTGGTCGACCCCGACAGCGGCGGCGAGATCCTCGCGCCCGGGCATCCGGGCGAGCTGCAGATCACGGGCCCGACGGTGTTCGACGGCTACTTCAAGGCGCCGCACATCAACGCTGCCGCGTTCACCGCCGACGGCTGGTTCCGGACCGGGGACCTCTTCGAGATCTGCGGCGATGACGGCGACGGCCCGCCCCGCTTCTACCGCTTCGTCGGCCGTCTCAAGCAGATCATCATCCGCGGCGGGATGAAGGTCGCGCCCGAGGAGCTCGACAACGTGCTGTCGCAGATGCCGACGGTGCTCGAGGGCGCGGTGTGCGGTTACCGCGACGCGATCATGGGCGAGCGGATCTGCGCCGTGGTGGTGCCGCGGCCCGGCGCCGAGGTCAGCCTGGAGTCGGTCGCCGCGCATTTCGCGGCGGCCGGGCTCGCGGTGTTCAAGAGCCCGGAGCGGCTGCGCATCGTCGCGCAGCTGCCGCGCAACAGCGTCGGCAAGGTGCTGCGCGGCGAGCTCACCAAGCTCGCCGAGGCCTGACCTGCGACGGCGCGATCGGCGCGGGACCGACCGCGCTCAGCGCCAGGCGCGCGCCACGGCGACCGCGTCCCGGTAGCCCGCGCGGCTCGCCTGCAGCATCAGCGCCGACGCCAACGTCGCGACCGCGCCGACGATGGCGAGCGCCACGCCGATCTTCCCGGGACCTCCCAGCACATGGTCGCTCACGGCGGCGACCAGGCTCGGCCCGATGCCGAGCGACATCATGGTGCCGATCAGGAAATAGGCGGCGACGATCTGGCCGCGCAGCTGGTTCGGCACCACCGACTGCAACGAGGTGCCCGGCAGCCCGTTCAGCATCCCGAACAGCAGGCTCACCACCGCCAGCGACACCAGCACCCCGCGCGCATCAGGCAACAGCGGCGTGACGAGGACGAGCGGCACCAGCGCGAGCATCGTCCCGATGGCGACCAGCACCGGCGCGTCGACGCGACCGCGCGCGAGCAACCGGTCCGAGATCCACCCGCCGAGGTAGACGCCGGGCACAGAGGTGCAGAGCAGGATCAGGCCGTAGGCGACGCCGATGTCGCCGGCGCTCCAGCCGTGCACGCGTATGAAGACCGCCGGGATCCAGACGAGGTAGGAGATGCCGGCGATGCCGAACACCGAGAACCCGAGGAAGAGCAGCAGGAAAAGCCTGCGGCGCGCGCCGATGAACGGCAACAGCGCGGTGTCGGATCCCTGCGGCGCGAGGCCGCGGCGCAGCGGTTCGCGCACCAGCAGGAAGAGCAGCGCGATCGGGATGCCGGGCAAGCCGACCGCGAAGAACACCAACTGCCACGGCTCGAGCGTGCCGACGACCGGCAAGGTCACCTGCCCGAGGTGCGTGGTGGCCTCGATCACCTGGCCGCCGATGATGAGCGCGAGCCCCGAGCCGAGATACGGCCCCATGGCATAGGCGCTGATCGCGCGCGCACGGCGCTCGGGAGGGAAATGGTCGGAGATCAGCGAATAGGCGGCAGGCGACAGCGCCGCCTCGCCGATGCCCACGCCCATGCGCATGATGAACAGCGCGAGGAAGCTGGTCGCGAGACCGCAAAGCGCCGTCATCAGGCTCCAGGCGACCATGCCGACGATGATGAGCATGCGCCGGCTCATGCGGTCGGCGACCCAGCCGAGCGGCAGGCCCATGACGCTGTAGAAGATGGAGAACGCGAGGCCCGCGAGCAGGCTGAACTGCGTGTCCGAGATGCCGAGGTCGGCGCGGATCGGTTCGACGAGCAGGCTCATGATCTGCCGGTCGATGAAGGAACTGGTGTAGGCGACCATCAGCAGCCCGACCACGAGCCAAGCGCGCAGGGGGCTCGGCCACGGCGTCCCGGCGGACGGTGTCGCAGGCACCGATACGGGCACGGGTGCGGGCGCGGCCCCCGGCGGAGGCGCGCTCACGGCGCGAGGCGCTCGACGACCATCGCCGCGCCGACGCCGCCGGCGCCGGTGCAGGCCACGAGGCCGTAGCGGCCGCCGCATTCGTCCAAGGCGTCGAGCAGGCTCGAGAGCAGGATCGCGCCTGAAGCCCCCATCGGATGCCCCTTGGCCATGTGGCCGCCGGCGACGTTGACCTTGTCGAGGTCGACCGCGTGGTCGCGCAGGAAGATGGCGAGGGTGACCGCGAACGACTCCATGAACTCGATGCGGTCCATGTCGCCGAGCGCCAGACCGGCGCGGCGCAGGGCCGCGTGCATCGCCGTGATGCCGGCGAGCAGCGAGGCGTGCGGGTCGCCGCCGGCATCGGCGTAGCCGAGGATGCGCGCGCGGGGCGGGCGCCCCGGCGCGGCGTCGGGCGTGCCCGACACCAGCACCAGGCCTGCGCCGTCGCAGACCGGCGGCGCATGCGCGATGGTATGGCGATGGTCGATGGGACCTTCGAGGGCATCGGCATACTGCGCCGCGAGCGCCGCGAACCCCGGTTGCATCGCCGCCAAGGAGCCGGCCGTGGTCTGCGGACGGATGCATTCATCGAGCGCAAGCCCGCCGATCGCCACGCGCGAGGCCGAGAACGCGGGCCGCGACTCGGCCGCCGCGGCGCGCTGCTGCGAGAGCAGCGCGAGCCGGTCGAGCTCCGCGCGGGGGATGCCCTGCGACTCGGCGAGGCGGTCGGCGGCGAGCACCACCGGGACGTAGCGCGAACGCTTCGGGAAGGACGCGTCGGTGTAATACGCGGCCTTGTCGGCCATGAACGGCACGCGCGACATCATCTCGACGCCGCCGGCGAGCGCCGACGCGGAGCGGCCCGCGACCTGCAGCGCCGCGAGCCCGGTGGCGGTGAGGCCGGAGACGCAGTAGTTGTTCAGGGTGAGCGCGACCGCGTTGTCGTCGAGGCCCGCGTGGAGCTTCGAGACGAGGGCGATGTGGCCGCCCTGGTCGCCGATCTGCCCGACGCAGCCGAGCGTCAGCGACTCCGCGGCCCGCGGCGCGCCGCCGCGCGCCTCGAGGGCATCCACCAAGCCGCCGACGAGCTGCTGCGGCTTCTGCGCCGCAAGACCCCCGTCCGGTCGCGCCTTGCCGCGCGGCGTGCGCACGGCGTCGAGTATCCAAGCCTGCATCGGAACCCCCTCATCAAGCCCACCGGCAGTGTGCCGTGCCGCGTCGACGCAGGGAAGCGGGTCGTGGAGGGCAGGTTCATCGCGCCGCGGCGTCGCCGGTCGGCTGCAACAGCGACTTGATGAGCGGATTGGCGAAGCGCCGGGTGGCGGTGACGGCGTAGAACGTCTCGCGCAGACCCTCGACCCGCGCGCGCCGCACGAGCGTGCCGCGCTCCAGCTCGTCGCGCACCACCACCGGCGGCACCAGCGCCACGCCCGGGGTCTCGCGCGCGATGAGGCGCAGCATCGCCATGTCGTCGACCTCGGCCGCGACGACGGGACGGATGCCGGCTTGCTCCATCAGCGTGTCGAAGGCCTCGCGCAGGCTGCTGCCCGCGCCCGGCAGGACGATCGGCACCTCGCGCAGGTCCTCGGGGAAGCGGAACGCGCGGCGCGCGCGCGTCGGCTTGCCGACCAGCGCCGCCTCCTGTTCGCCGACCTTGTGCACCCGCCAAGGCAGGCCGCCGTCGCGCGGCACGGCGCCGTTGGTGAGCACGACATCGAGCGAATGCGCGGCGAGATGGGGCAGCAGCTCGCGCAGCGTGCCCGAGTGCAGCACCAGCTCGACGTCGTCGCGGCCGAGCAGCGGGCGCAGCCAGCCGAGCTGGAAGTTGCGCGACAGCGTGGCGACGGCGCCGATGCGCACCACCGCGCGGCCCGGGCGCGCCGCGCCCTTCAGCGTGCTGACGAGCTCCTCGCCGGTGCGGAAGATGGCGTCGGCGTATTCGAGCGCGATGCGCCCGGCCTCGGTGAGGTCGATGCGGCGGTTGTGGCGCTCGAACAGCGGCTGCCCGAGGCGCTCCTCCAGTTGCCGGAGCTGCACCGACAGCGCGGAGGGCGAGACATGCAGCCGCGCGGCGGCGCGCGTCAGGCTGCGCTCGTGGGCGATGGCGCGGAAGTAGCGCAGGTGGTGGTAGTTCAGGACGGCCATGGTTCGATTTTAATAAACAGAACGATATTGTCCAATATTTGAATTGGACGCTGCATGGCCCGCTCCGTAACCTGCCCCCGTCGGAACCCTCCACCCTGGAACTTCCCGCAAGGAGCACCCCATGAAGAACCGCATCCCCGCCGCCCTCGCCCTGCCGGCCGTCGCCCTGATGGCGATCGCCGCGCACCCCGCCGAAGCCAAGGCCGTCAAGGCCCACACCGAGGCCTGCCACGCCACCAGCGACGCCGAGATCGCCCGCCAGTTCGACCGCTGGAACTCCGCGCTCGCCACCCTCGACCCGGACAAGGTCGTCGCCCGCTACGCGCCCGAGTCGATCCTGCTGCCGACCGTGTCCAACACGCCGCGCACCACCCCCGAGCTGCGCAAGGACTACTTCACGATGTTCCTGAAGTCGAAGCCGCAGGGCGTGATCGACTCGCGGCTGATCCAGGTCGGCTGCAACTCAGCCATCGACGCCGGCATCTACACCTTCACCTTCGGCGACGGCCGCAAGGTGCAGGCGCGCTACACCTTCACCTACGGCTGGAACGGCAAGGACTGGCTGATCACGAGCCACCACTCGTCGGCGATGCCCGAGCAGCCGGCGAAGTAAGGGAGCACCATGGACGCCTCGCTCTTCGTCACGCTCATCGACCCCGCGATCCTGCTGTTCTTCTTCGGCATCCTCGCGGGGACCTTGCGTTCCAACCTCGAGATCCCGCCCGCCATCGCCAAGTTCTGCTCGCTGTACTTGCTGCTGGTGATCGGGTTCAAGGGCGGCCTGAACCTGCACGAGACCGGGTTCACGGCCGCGATGGGCTGGGCGCTGCTCGGGGCGTTCATCCTCGCGCTCGCGGTGCCGGCGTGGTCCTTCCTGGTGCTGCGCCGGCGCCTCAGCCCCTTCGACGCCGCGGCGGTCGCCGCCACCTACGGCTCGGTCAGCGCGGTGACCTTCATCACCGCGGTGAGCTTCGCCGAGCAGCAGGGGCTGGACGCCGGCGGCTACATGGCCGTGGCGCTCGTGCTCATGGAATCGCCGGCGATCATCATGGCCGTGCTGCTCGCCAACCTCGTGCGCTCGCGCGCCGCGAGGGAGGCCGCCGCAGCGCCGCTCGCCGCGCCCCAGGCCGGCGGCGCGCCGCTCACGATGCGCGGCGTGCTGCACGAGGCCTTCACCGACGGCGCGCACCTGCTGCTGCTCGGCGCGGTGCTGATCGGCTACCTCACGGGCGACATCGGCAAGAAGGCGATGCTGCCGTTCACCGACCTGCAGAAGGGCATCCTCGCGTTCTTCCTGCTCGACATGGGCCTGCTGGTGGCGCGGCGCGCGAAGGACGCGCTGGGCCAGGGCGCGTTCCTGACCGCCTTCGGCATCCTGATGCCGCTCTTCAACGCGACGGTGGCGCTGGCGCTCAGCAAGCTGCTCGGGCTGTCGGCCGGCGATGCCTTCCTGCTCACGGTGCTCACGGCCTCGGCCTCGTACATCGTGGTGCCGGCGGTGGTGCGCTACGCGATCCCGGAGGCCAACCCCAGCCTCTACTTCACGATGTCGCTGGCGATCACCTTCCCGTTCAACATCATCTTCGGGTTGCCGCTCTACCTCTGGGCCGTCGAGCGGCTCTGGAACTGACGGGCGCGCCCGGGCTCAGGCCTCGATGGTGCCGCGCACGGTGGTGACGCAGGCGCCGCCGACCCACACCGCAGCGGCCGCGTCGAGCGAAAGTTCGACGCGGCCGTCGCGGCCCACGCAGCGCCCTTGGCGGGCGATGTAGGCGGCGCCCGGCGCGATCCGCCCGAGGGCGCGGCGCAGCACCGCCACCGCGCCGTTGCCGCTGCCGCAGACGGGGTCCTCCGGGACACCGTCGGAGGGCGCGAACGAGCGCACCTCGATGTCGCCGTCGGCATCGGTGCCTGACGCCTCGGCGAAGAGCGTGCACCCTGTCGCGCCGAGGGCGCGCTCGAACGCCGCGAGCCGCGTCATGTCCGGCTGCAACGCGAGCAGCGCGGCCGGATCGGCGAGGGCGCCGACCACCCAACGCGGACCGACGTCGATGACCTGCAACGGCACGGCCGCATCGGTCGGGCCGCCGAGCGCAGCCTCGAGCGCCGCGCGGTCGGCCGCGCCCAACGGCGTGCAGCGCGCCTCGGGCAGACGGAGGCGGTAGCGGTCCGCCGCCTCGACCTGCACCGGCACGAGGCCGGCGCCGCAGTCCTGGGTCAAGGACAGCGCGGCAGCCGGACGCGCCACGAGCCCTTCGGTGACGGCGGCATGCGCGCTGCCGAGCGTCGGATGTCCCGCGAACGGCAGTTCGCTCACGGGCGTGAAGATGCGCAGCCGGTACGACGCGCCCGCGACCATGGTCGGCAGCAGGAAGGTGGTCTCGGAGAGGTTGGTCCAGCGCGCGATGCGCTGCATCGCCTCGGTGTCGAGCCCTTCGGCGTCGAGCACCACGGCCACGGGATTGCCGAGCAGGCGGCGGTCCGAGAAGACGTCGACGACGGCGTAGCGGCGGCGCATGATTGGCACAAGATACAACGCCTGCAGCCGCGGCGCTTGCCTCGCCGCCGGAAAATCGCGACAGTGACCGCAAGCGGTCTGCGGGGGGCATGCAGTGAAGAAGATCATCGGGCTGGTGGCAGCGCTGGCCCTGGTGCTCGCGCTCGGCGCGTGGGCCGCCTTCCGGTCTTCACCCGCGGTGCAGGACGCCGTGGTCGCCCGCGCGGCGCACGCGGCGATCGCGCGCGGCAGCCAGATGCCCGCAGCGGACGACTCGCTGCGCGTGCTGCTCTGCGGCACCTCGAGTCCCATGCCCGACCGCGCCGCCGCCAAGGCCTGCACGATCGTCGTCGCGGGCGGCCAGTGGGTGCTGGTCGACATCGGCCCGGAGGCCACGGAGAACCTCAACCGTTGGCGGCTGCCCATCGCGCGCATCGGCACGGTGCTGCTCACTCACTTCCACTCCGACCACATCGGCGAGCTCGGCGAGTTCAACATGCAGGGCTGGGCGCAGGGCCGCCGCGATCCGCTGCAGGTCTTCGGCCCGGACGGCATCGAGCAGGTGGTCGGCGGCTTCAACGCCGCCTACGCGCCCGACCGCGCCTATCGCCACGCCCACCACGACCACGGCAAGGGCCTGATGCCGCTCGCGGCAGGCGAGATGCAGGCGCGGACCATCGCGCCGTTCAAGGCGGGCGAGGCGCCGCAAGGGCGCCGTAGCGTCGTGTTCGAGCGCGACGGCCTCGTGGTGACCGCCATCGAGGTCGACCACCGCCCGGTGACGCCCGCGCTCGCCTATCGCTTCGACTACAAGGGCCGGTCGGTCGTGATCACCGGCGACACGGTCTACTACCCGCCGCTCGTCGCGGCGGCGCGCGGCGCGGACCTGCTGGTGAGCGAGGGCGAGTCGCATGCGCTGCTGGACATCGTCGCCGGCGAGATCGCCAAGACCGGCGACGCGAGACTCGCCGGCGTGTTGCGCGACACCGCGAGCTACCACCTCACGCCGGTGCAGGCCGCGAAGATGGCCAACGAGGCCGGCGTGCGCGAACTGGTGTTCACGCACATCGCGCCGCCCATCCCGCTGCGGCCGATGGCCGTCCCTTGGCTGCGCGGCGTGCGGGAGGCAAGACCGGACGGCGTCCGTCTCGGCCACGACGGCCTGACGGCCACGATCCCGCTCGACGGCGGACCGGTGCGCTTCGAGACGCTGCGGGAGTGAGGGAGATGGTGGCCGGGGTCGGAATCGAACCAACGACACGCGGATTTTCAATCCGCTGCTCTACCAACTG
>RFTM01000431.1 GCA_009923475.1 Gammaproteobacteria bacterium
GAAGCCGCCGGTGGACGCATCGGGGCGCAGGCAGAGAGCATCGTCAGCAGTGCAGTCGCCAGCAAGGCAACGGCCAGACGGGTCACGCGCAGGCGTGCGACCGCGCGGCTCACGGACTGACGCCAAAGCGCTTGAGGGTTTCGCGCAAGGTCTCGTTGGCGGCATTGAGCAGCAGCCCTTCCTTCCACACCGCGCGTGCGCGATCGCGTTGCCCGAGCTGCCACAGCACTTCGCCCAGGTGGGCGGCAATCTCCGGGTCGGGCCGCTTGCGGTAGGCCTCGTCGAGCAGCCGCAGCGCCTCCCGGGTGTTGCCCATGCGGTACTCGACCCAGCCCAGGCTGTCGGTGATCGACGCGTCGCCGGGCGAGAGCTCGAGTGCCTTGCGGATCAGCGTGCGTGCTTCCTCGAGCCGCACATTGCGATCCGCCAGCGAATAGCCAAGTGCGTTGTACGCATGCTGATGGTCGGGGCGCAGGGCGATCAGCTCGCGCAGCAGGCGCTCCATGTCGTCAAAGCGGCCGAGCTTCTCGGCCACCATCGACTGCTCGTACAGCAGGTCGATGTCGCGCGGCTCCTTTTGCAGCGCCTGCGCCAGCAGCGCAAACGCATCGGTCATGCGGTTGTTCTCGCGCAGCAGTTGCACCTCGGCCAGCAGCTTGCTGCGCGCCTGCGATTCGTCACGCGCGGGCACGTCGGCGATCAGCTTGCGCGCGTCATCGACCCGCCCCTGGCGCGCCATGATCGAGGCGCGACGCAATTGGGCCGCAAGCAGGTCACGCGCATCGGTGATGCGGTCGAGCCATGCCATGTCGTCATGCGACTGCGCGTAACGCAGGCGCGCCGACGGACGGATCGCGCACGCGGCGACGTGATGCAGCAGGTCGGAAGCCTTCGCGTGGCCGCGGACGTAGGCCGGCAGGAACTCGCGGAACGCGTCGTCCCAGCTGGTCCACGTGCTGTCGTCGAGGTCGCGGGCCGCATGGCCGCGGAAGCTCCACGGCTCGGCGATGAGGATCTTGTGCGGCGCGCGCACGCGGAAGTCGGCCTCGATCTCGCGCAGCAGCGGCGTGCCGAGCAGTTCGGCGAGGTCGAGCCGCACCCCGTCCACGCCGAGGGTCTCGGTCCAGTGACGCAGCGCGGCGTGCACGAGGCGCTTGAACATCGGGGCCTCGGCGCGCACGTCGTTGCCGCAGCCGCTCCAATTGGTGAGTTCGCCCTGCGGATCGACGCGATAATAATACGGCGCGTCGATCGCGCCGAGCCCGTTGGGCGAACCGAAATGATTCAGCACCACGTCCATGATGACGGCGAGGCCGGCCTCATGGCAGGCGCGGACGAGGTCGCGGAACTCCTCGATCGCGACGACGCCCGGGGCCGACGCATACTGGTTCGCGACGCCGAAGGCGCTGACGGGCATGTAGCCCCAATGATATTCCTCCTTGTCCTCGTGCTCGAACTCCGCGCACGGCAGCAGCTCGAGCGCGTTCACGCCGAGCGCGCGCAGGTAGTTCCCCTGCGACCGCACGTAGCGGGCGAGCTCACGGTAACCGCCCGCGGCGGGCGCGCCTTCGGCCAGGCCGAGCAGGTCGCGGCCGAGACCGAAGTGCCGTTGGTCGATCATTTCGCCGGCTGGGCCTCGGTGCAGTCCCGCGGCGATCGCTTGCAGCCTTGGACGACGGACGGTTGCCATCCCAACGCCGCGGGGCACGCCGATCTCTCGGGCCGCGTGCTGCCCGTGGTGCTCCCCCTCATCCGCGAACTTTCCCCATGAACAGCCATGTCTTGAACTCCCTCCCCGCCCGCTTCGGCTGGCGTCTGCTGGCCGCCGCGGTGGTCGCCCTGCCCGTCGGCCGAGTCGCCGCGGCGACCGTCGAGGGACGCGTGCTCAACGCCGCGACGGGTGTCTACCTCAACAACGCGCGCATCGTCGTCGAGGGCACCAACCTCGAGACGTACACCGACGGGAACGGCGATTTCCGCCTTTCCGGGTTGCCCGCCGGCGACGTGAGAC
>RFTM01000432.1 GCA_009923475.1 Gammaproteobacteria bacterium
ACGGCCAGAAGATGTCGAAGTCGCGCGGCACCTTCGTGACGGCGCGCCGTTACCTCGAACGGTTGCCGCCCGAGGCGCTGCGCTACTACTTCGCGGCCAAGCTGGGCCCCGGCGTCGACGACATCGACCTCGCGCTCGGCGATTTCACCTCGCGCGTCAACTCCGACCTCGTCGGCAAGCTCGTCAACATCGCGAGCCGCTGCGCGGGCTTCGTCGCCAAGGGCGGCGGCAAGCTCGCCGGGGCGCTGCCGGACCCGGCCCTCTACGCCGAGTTCACCGCAGCTGCGCCGCGCATCGCCGCGCTCTACGAGGGGCTCGACTACGCCCAGGCCATGCGCGAGATCATGGCGCTCGCCGACCGCGCGAACCAATACGTCGACGCGCACAAGCCCTGGGCGCTCGCCAAGGATCCGGCCCGCGCCGCCGAGGCGCTCGCGGTCGCGACGCAGGGCATCAACCTGTTCCGCGTGCTGATGGTCTACCTCGCGCCCGTGCTGCCCGACACCGCCTGCAAGGCGGCCGGTTTCCTCGGCGCGCCGCTGTCTTCCTGGGACGAGGTCGCGACCCCGCTGCTCGATCGTCCGCTCGCGTCCTACGAACCGCTCGCGTTGCGGCTCGACCCCAAGGTGGTCGCCGAGCTGATCGAGACGCCTGCGACGACGGCTGCGGCCACGACGGCGACCGCCGCCCCGAAAGCCGCCCCGAAGAAGACCGCGCCGGAGCCCGCCGCCACGCCCGGCACCATCACCATCGACGACTTCGCGAAGCTCGACCTGCGCGTCGCCAAGGTGGTGGACGCCAGCGATGTCGAGGGCTCCGACAAGCTGCTGAAGCTCACCCTCGAACTCGGCAGCGAACGCCGCACCGTGTTCTCCGGCATCCGCAAGACCTATACCGCGGCGAGCCTCGTCGGCCGGCAGGTCGTCGTGGTCGCCAATCTCGCGCCGCGCAAGATGCGCTTCGGCGTCTCCGAGGGCATGGTGCTCTGCGCCTCGGATGCCGATGACCGCGTCTACCTGCTGTCGCCCGACGAGGGCGCAGCGAGCGGCCTGCCGATCAGCTGAACGCGGCGTGGCCGCATACAGCCCACTTGCAGACGAGCTGCACGGCCTGCTGCCGCAGACCCAGTGCACGCGCTGCGGCTACGACGGCTGCAGACCCTACGCCGAGGCGATCGCGGCGGGCGTCGCCGACATCAACCGCTGTCCCCCGGGCGGCGAGACGACGCTGCAACGGCTCGCCGCGCTCACCGGGCGACCGGCGAAGCCCCTCGATCCCGAGTGCGGCGAGGCGGGGCCGCCGAGGGTGGCGCTGATCGACCCCTCGCGCTGCATCGGCTGTGCGCGCTGCCTGCCGCCCTGCCCGGTGGACGCGATCGTCGGCGCGCAGCGGCAGCTCCATGTGGTGCTCGACGATCTCTGCACCGGCTGCGAACTCTGCATCGCGCCCTGTCCGGTCGACTGCATCACGCTGGTGCCGCGCGCCGCGCAGGCGCCGCGCTCGCCGGAACCGGCCGCCGCGGACAACCTCCGCCGCTACGACGCCCACCGCACGCGTCGTGAGCGGCGTGAAGCCGAGCGGCTCGCGCTGCTCGCCGAGCGCAAGGCGCGCGCGGCCCGCCTCTCGACGCGTGGCAGCGACGGTGCCGCATGAAGCCCGAAGCCCGGCAGCAGATGTTCGAGCGGCTGCGCGCGCGCAACCCGCATCCGACCACGGAGCTTGAATACGGCGATCCGTTCCAGTTGCTGATCGCGGTGATCCTGTCCGCGCAGGCCACGGACCGCAGCGTCAACCTCGCCACGCGCAAGTTGTTCCCCGTCGCGGGTACGCCGCAGGCCATCCTCGCGCTCGGCGAGGATGGCCTCGCCGGCTACATCCGCACCATCGGCCTCTACAAGACCAAGGCGAAGAACGTCATCGCCACCTGCCGGCTTCTGCTCGAGCGCCATGGCGGGGCCGTGCCCCGGGTCCGCGAGGACCTCGAATCGCTGCCCGGCGTCGGCCGCAAGAC
>RFTM01000433.1 GCA_009923475.1 Gammaproteobacteria bacterium
CCCTTCGACACCGAGTACATCTACGCCACCTACATCCTCGAGCGCGCCGAGGACCAGGGCGCCCTCGTCGTCAACCGGCCGCGCGGCCTGCGCGACATGAACGAGAAGGTCTACACGGCGTGGTTCCCGCAGTGCTGCGCGCCGACGCTCGTCACGCGCGACATGGCCGACATGCATGCCTTCCTCGCCGAGCACGGCAAGGTCGTCTGCAAGCCCCTGCACGGCATGGGCGGCCGATCCATCTTCGTCGTCGAACGGGGCGACAAGAACGCCAACGTCATCCTCGAGACGCTGACCGAGTACGGCACGCGCTTCGCGATCGTGCAGCGTTACCTGCCGGAGATCGTCGAGACCGGCGACTCGCGGATCCTGCTGGTCGACGGCGAGGCGATGCCCTGCGCGCTGGCGCGCATCCCGAGCGGCAGCGACAACCGCGGCAACCTCGCCGCCGGCGCCACCGGCGTCGGGCGCGTCTTGGACGACCGCGACCGCTTCCTCGCCGCGCAGATCGGGCCGCGGGTCGCCGAGCAGGGCATGCTGTTCGTCGGCATCGACGTCATCGGCGGCTTCGTCACCGAGATCAACGTCACGAGCCCGACCGGCGCGCGCGAGCTCGACAAGCAGTTCGGCCTCGACATCGGCGGCGTGTTCATCGACGCCGTGCAGCGGCGGCTCGCCGCGCGGACGTGACCGCAGAGGCGCGCGCGGCGGCCTCGGCGCTCGAGGGCGACACGCCGCCGGAGCGCGACCGCCTTGCCACCACGGTGCTGATCGCCCTGCTGCTGCACGGCGTGGTCATCCTCGGCATCACCTTCGGCCGGCCAAAAGCGCCCCAGGGCGTCGCGCCCTCGCTCGACGTGCAATTGGTGGTGGACGCGCTGGACCAGCCGCGCGAGGGCGAGGCCGCCTACCTCGCCCAGGCCGACCGCCAGGGCCGCGGCAGCACCACCGAACGCCTGCCCGCGCTGACGCCCCGCGGCCTGCAACCGCGGCCGCTGCAGGACCCGGGTCCGCCGGACCCGCGCCAGGCCGACCCCACAGGCCGCGAGACCGCGGACCCGGTGCTCGCGGTGCGCGTGCCGCGCATCACGGTGCTCTACTCGGGACCGGTGTCGGACACGCCCGCGACGCCCGGCCAGCGGCTCGCCCGTCGCGCCACCGCACCGCCCACGCCGCTCACCGAGTCGGGCGGCGACGACCGGGCCGACCGGGCGCGCCTGACCGGACCCTTGGCTCGCGCCGACGAACCGCTGACGCCCGACACCCGCGCCGCCGTGATCGCCCCTTGGCTGGACGCGTGGCGCCGCAAGGTCGAGCGCTTCGGCACGCTGAACTTCCCGCACGCGCTGCTGCGCGGCCGCGAGGCCGCGCCGGTGCTCGAGATCGAGGTGCTGGCGGACGGGCGGCTCGGCGGCGTGAAGGTGCAGCGCAGCAGCGGCGACCCGGCGATCGACGAAGCGGCGCTGCAGATCCTGCGCCGTGCGGCGCCGTTCCCGCCGTTCCCCGAGGCCTTGGCGGCGGCGACGCCGAGCGTGCGCTTCGCCTACGAGTGGCGCTTCGAGGCTGGCGGCGGCGGCGGCTGAGGCGGCATACTCGCCCCATGTCGGACGGCACCAGCCTCAGCAACCACCTGCTCGTCGCGATGCCCTCGCTCGACGACCCCGACTTCGCCCAGTCCGTCACCCTGGTCTGCGAACACAGCGCCGAAAAAGGCGCGCTCGGCATCGTCATCAACAAGCCCTTGCCGATGACGCTCGGCGAGGTCTTCGGGCAGATGCGCCTCGAGGCGGCGGATGCATCCATAGGCGCACAGGCGGTGCTGCGCGGCGGCCCCGTCCACCGCGACCGCGGCTTCGTGCTGCACCGTCCGGGCGGCACCTGGGACTCCTCGCATCGCGTATGCGAGGGCATCCAGGTCACCACCTCGCGCGACGTGCTGGCCGCGATGGCGCGCGGCGAGGGCCCGCGCGACGCGTTCATCGCCCTCGGCTACGCGGGCTGG
>RFTM01000434.1 GCA_009923475.1 Gammaproteobacteria bacterium
CGCGGCCGTACGCCCGTGGCGCTCGACTCGCCCTCGCCGATCGCACGGAAACGTACGCGAGTACCCGGCGTCAGCCGCGCGGGCGGATCGCGTCCGAGGTCCCACATCGCCATCGGCGTGCTGCCGATGAGCTGCCAACCGCCGGGCGTGGCCTGCGGATACACGCCGCAGTAGACGCCACCGAGCGCGACGGCGCCCGCCGGCACCCGCGCCCGAGGCGTCGATCGGCGCGGCACCTGCAGCGCGGGATCGCCGCCGACCATGTAAGCGAAGCCCGGCGCGAAGCCGCAGAAGGCGACCGTGAACTCGCTGTCTTGGTGCCGACGGATCACTTCGTCCACCGTCAGTCCCGAAAGCCGCGCGACCTCTTCCAGGTCCTCGCCGTCGTAGCGCACCGGGATCTCGACCAAAGCCCCGGCCACCTGTCGCGGCGCGGCGGGGTCGCGCTGCGAGAGCGCATCGACCAGCGCTGCCGTCAGACGCTCGGGCGACCACCGCACGGGATCGAAACGCAGCATCAGCGTCCGTGACGCCGGCAGCGTCACGCGTGACGCAGGCCGGGCAAGAGTGAGGACGCTACGCCGAGGCCGTGTTCCTCAAGGCGCCGACGGACTTCGCGCGCGATGGCGACGGCGCCCGGGCTGTCGCCATGGACGCAGATCGACTGCGCCTCGAGGCGGATGGCGCTGCCGTCGCTCGCCTCTACCACGCCCTCGGTCGCAAGACGGACCATGCGCGCGGCGATGAGCGAGGCGTCGTGCAACACGGCACCCGGTTCGCGGCGCGGCACGAGGTGCCCCTTGGGCGTATAGGCGCGATCGGCGTACGCCTCCCCGACCACCGCGAGCCCCGCTGCCCGCGCCTGGTCCAGGATCTGCGCGCCGGCCAGCCCAATCAGCGCGAGCGCGGGATCGACTGTCTTGATCGCCGCGATCACGGCGGCGCCCTGCACGGCATCTACGGCGATGCGGTTGTAGAGCGCGCCGTGCGGCTTCACGTAGCGCACCGTCGTGCCTGCGGCGGCGGCGAGACCTTGGAGCGCGCCGATCTGGTAGATGACATCGGCCGTGAGGTCCGCGGGTGCGATGTCCATGTCGCGCCGCCCGAAACCGACGAGGTCCGGATACGAGACATGCGCGCCGACGGTGACGCCGCGCTGGGCCGCCGCCCGCAAGGTGCGCAGGATGCCGGACGGATCGCCGGCGTGGAAACCGCAGGCGACGTTGGCGCTGGAGACGATATCCAGCATCGCCGCATCGTCGCCCATGCGCCAGGCGCCGTAGCTCTCGCCGAGATCGCTGTTGAGGTCGATCGCTTTCATCATCACTCCCCCAGCAGGGCGAAGATCGGTCCGACCGACTTGTACCCCATCCACCACGTAAGCGCACAGACGAGCACACCAAGCCCCAGCAGCCACCGCGGGTAGCGGTGTCCGCCCATCAGGTCCGCGCGGGCCCAGGCCGCGTACAGCAGGATGGTGAAGCCGATGGGCAGGATCAGGCCGTTGAGGCCGCCGACGAACACCAGCATCCGGGCGGGCGGCGTCTCGATGACGAGATAGGCCGCGAGCGACACGCCGATGAAGGCGACCGTGGCAAGGTCGCGGGCGCGCTCGCCCATGTCCGGCTTGAAGACCGTCAGGAACGACACCGAGGTGTAGGCGGCGCCGACCACGCTCGTGATGGCGGCCGCCCAAAGGATGGCGCCGAAGACACGCAGGCCGGTCGCACCCGCTGCGGCCTCGAAGGCCTGCGCGGCGGGATTGGCGCTGCCGCCCGAGAGGTCGATCTGCGTGCCGGCCGCCACCACGCCGAGCACCGCAAGGAACAGCACGAAGCGCATCACGCCGGTCACGGCGATGCCGGTCAGCGCGGCGCGGGTCACGGCAGGCAGGTGCTCGGGCCCGGTGAGCCCCTTGTCGAGGAGACGATGCGCGCCCGCATAGGTGATGTAGCCGCCCACCGTGCCGCCGACGATGG
>RFTM01000435.1 GCA_009923475.1 Gammaproteobacteria bacterium
CGCCGGCGACATCGGCATCGGCACCAGCAGCCCCGAGGCCCGCCTCGATGTCAACGGCAGCCTGCGGGCCCGCGGCAACACAATCCTTGACGGCTCGCTGACGGTCGGCGGCGCCACCGTGCTCAACGGCACGCTCGGCGTCGCCAAGCCCGCCACCTTCGCCGATGCCGTGACGGTGGTCGGCCTGCTGCGCGCCAACGGCGGCATCACCACCAACACGCTGGCGGCCACCACCTCGGTGACCACGCCGCTGCTGACCAACGCCGGCACGCTCACGCTCGCCGCCACCGGCACCGCGCCCACCATCATCGCCAGCACCGCGGGCATCGAGCGCCTGCGCGTGACTGCGGGCGGCCGGGTCGGCATCAACACGCTCTCCGATGCGAATACGGGCGCCGCGCTGCAGGTCAACACCGGCGCCGACGCCACCGTGGGTCTGCTCGTGCGGGGCAACAGCGCCACCCAGACCGCAGACCTGCTGCAGGTGGTGCGTGGCAATGGCTCGACGGTGCTGTCGGTCGATGAGCGCGGTTCGCTGACACTGCTCCCCTACGGTACGGCCGCCGGCACAACCAACGAGCTGCGCTTCGCGACCCTCGCGGCAGGCCAGTACGTCGGCTTCCGCGCGCCGAACGCGGCGGCCAGCAACCTCATCTGGACGCTGCCGTCGGCCGACGGCGCGGGCGGCAACGTCCTCGCCACCAATGGCGACGGGGTCCTGAGTTGGATCAACCCGCTGACCGCGGCCTCCGGCTGGACCGTGATCGGCAACGCCTCCACCAACAGCGGCGGCGCGCTGGGCGCCGTGCCTACCGACGGCTCCAATTTCCTCGGTACCCTCGACAACACCGACCTGCGCGTCGTCACCGGCAACCGCGTTCGCGCCATCTTCACCGCGGGCGGCCAGTTCCAGACCAATGATGTCGCGATCGGCGGCGGCAGCATCAACGGCACCGCGATCGGCAACGTCAACCCCTCCACCGGCGCGTTCACCACTGTCGATGCCACCACCTCGGTCACCACGCCCTTGCTGCAGGGCAGCGGGTTGCAGGTGTCGGCGAGCGCCGGCGACCTGTCGTTGCGCGCCATCGGCAACGTGATCGGCTATGCGGGCGGCAGCGAGCGCTTCCGCATCGTCGGCAGCGGCGTGAACGCCGGCAACGTCGGCATCGGCAACAATGCTCCCACCAACCGTTTGGATGTCACCGGCACGTTCCGCGCCACCGGCGCGACGACGATCGGCGGTGCGCTCACGGCGAGCAGCGGCATCACCACCACCACCCTTAACGCATCGGGCGCCGTGACGCTCGGCGGCGGTACCGCCAACGGCGTGGCCTACCTCAACGGCAGCAAGGTGCTGACGACCGGCAGCGCGCTGACCTTCGATGGCACGAACCTCGCCACGACGGGCACCGCGACCGCCACGAAGCTCATCCCGACCGGCGGCACGGCCGTCGGCAACGGCATGTACCTGCCGGCGACCAACACGCTGGCGTTCAGCACCAACGGCGCCGAGCGGCTGCGCATCGACGCCACGGGCCAAGTGGGCATCGGCATGACGCCGGGCCGGACGCTGGATGTCACGGGCACCTTTGGTGTGACCGGCGCGAGCACATTGACTGGCGCGGCGACCCTCGGCAGCACTCTCAGCGTGACGGGGACGACCACGCTCAGCGCGCTCGGCGGTGTGGTCAACACGAGCCTGACCGGTCTCGACCGTGTGGTGATGACGGGCAGCACGGGCCAGCTGTCGCAGTTGTCGACATCGAGCTTCATCGGGGCGACGGCTTGGGCGCTGGTGGGCAACGCGGGCACCAACGCGGCCAGCAACTTCCTCGGCACGACCGACGCGGTCGACCTTGCGATCCGCACCAACAACGCCGAGCGCGTGCGTGTGCTCGGCTCGGGCGCCAACGCCGGCTTCGTCGGCATCGGCGTCGCCGCGCCGACCGCGCTG
>RFTM01000436.1 GCA_009923475.1 Gammaproteobacteria bacterium
GCACGCGCGCCGAAGCGGCCATCGAGCCGCCGCCGGTCGCGCCGACGCCGGTCACCAAGGAGACGCAGATCATCGCGATCTACGGCAAGGGCGGCATCGGCAAGAGCTTCACGCTCGCCAACCTCAGCTACATGATGGCGCCCTTGCCGTAGATCGCGATGATCTGCGTCTCCTTGGTGACCGGCGTCGGCGCGACCGGCGGCGGCTCGATGGCCGCTTCGGCGCGCGTGCTGCGCTTGAGGCGCTCCACCGGGATGGAGACCGTTTCGGCCGGTGGGGTCATGCTGCGTGCCTCCAGTCCAGGATCATCTTGAGACAGGCGGCGTCGCCGAACGCCTGCCGGTAAGCCTCGTCCGCGGCGCCCGCTTCGCGCCGGTGCGTGATGAGGCCGTCGAGCGACAGCCGTCCCGCGGCGATGTGCGCGAGCACGGCCTGCAGGTCGACGTCTTTCCATTCGGCGGCGATGCGGATGCGCGCCTCGCGCATGAAGGCGGCGGCGAAGTCGAACTGCACCGGACCGGGGTAGAAGCCCGCCAGCACGACTTCGCCGCCGGGAGCGAGCCGCCCCATGAGCGCATCGAGGATGCCCGCGTCGCCGCTGACGTCGTAGACGGATCCGTAGTCGCGGCGCGGGTCGTCCTCGGGCGCGCACACCCGGTAGAGCTCGGCGCCGCCGACGCGCGTGGCGTCGCGCTCCCAGACGGTGGGCGCGAACGCGCCCTCGGCGAGCGTGAGCCGCGCGAGCAGGCGACCGAGGACGCCGTGGCCGACGATGAGCTCGGGCGCGCGGGCGCCGCGGGCGGCGAGCGCGTGCCGGGCGGTCGCGGCGAGCGCGAGCAGCACGGCGGATTCGCCGAGCGCGGGGTCGACGGGGGTGACGCGGGCGGCGGGGACGACGAGGCGCGACGCGGCGCCGCCGAACAGGCCGCGCACCTTTCCGAAGCAGCGCGCGCCGGGCACGAATACGGTCTCGCCGACGCGGCGGGAATCGGCTTTTGCGCCCACTTCACGGATGCGGCCGACGGATTCGTAGCCGGGGACGAGCGGATAGCCCATGCCCGGGAAAGGCGGCATCTTGCCGGACCAAAGGAGACGCTCGGTGCCGGTGCTGATCCCGCTCCAGTCGACGTCGACGACGATCTCTTCCGGCGCGGGGTCACCCAAGGGCAAGCGCCTGAGCGCCAGCTGCCCGGGCCCCTCCATCACTACGGCGAGAGCGTTCAATCCGTGACTCATGCAGGCCTCCCGACCTGTCACCGCCAAATGTCAGTTTACGCTTACGACGCAAGGTGTCAACCAGTTTGGACACACTGGCGTCCTACCCCGGGCGCCGGGCCAAGAGCACGCGGGTCTGCAGCGGCACCCGGGTCGGGCGCTCCACGGCCGGCCCGAAACCGGCGCGGCGCAGCATCGCGGCGAGCTCGTCGGCGCTGCGGGGGCGACCGCTGCCCATGGCCCAGAGGTACACGCCGAAATAGGCATCGCCCATGCGCGCCGCGCCCGTCGTGCCCGCCAAGGGCTCGGCGATCAGCAAGGTCCCGCCCGGCGGCAACGCCGCGAAGGCGGCGGCGAGCAGCCGCTCGACCAAGGGGTCGTCGTGGTCGTGCAGCACCCGCACCAGGGTGATGAGGTCGGCGCCCCTCGGCAGGGGATCGCGGCTGAAGTCGCCCGCCTCGACCGTCGCCCGCTCCGCGAGGCCGGCCTCGGCGAACCGCGCGCGCGCCTGTGCCGCCACGCCCGGCAGGTCGAAAAGCGCGAGCTCGATGCCCGGCACCCGGCGCGCCACCGACCGCAGGAAGGTGCCGTCGCCGCCGCCGACGTCCAGCACGCGCCGGTACCGGGAGAGGTCGCAGGCGTCGAGGATCTCCTCGGCGACCAGGCCCTGCGAGGCGGACATCAGGCGCGTGTACGCGGCGGTCGATGCGGCCTCCACGCTGCCCGGCTGCGCGGC
>RFTM01000437.1 GCA_009923475.1 Gammaproteobacteria bacterium
GGCCGCGCCCATGGCGCCCTGTTCGAGGTCGGCGACCGCGGGCCCCCGCTCGCGCTGCGCGAGGAGCTCGTGCCCGGCGCGAACGCCGCCGCCAAGGAGGAGGTCGCCCGCTTCTACGAGCACTTCGGCTACGAGCTCGGCGAGGCCTACGCCTGGCGGCCGGACCATCTGTCGGTGCTGCTCGAGTTCATGCACTTCCTCGCCTGGCACGAGGCGCAGCCGCTGTCCGACGAGGGCGGCGGCCTCGCCGCCGGGCTGCGCGCCGCGCAGCGCGATTTCGCGCAGCGCCATCTCGCCTGGTGGTTGCCGCCGCTCGCCGCCGCGGTGGCGCCGCGCGAGGACGGCTCGCCGCACATCGCCGGCGCCCTCGCCTTCGCCGCCGACTTCATCGCCGCCGACCTCGAATGGCTCGAGGCGCGCATCGCTTCCGACTCCGGGGATTGAGACACATGGGCCGACAGATCTCGATGGTCATGGACCTCAACAAGTGCATCGGCTGCCAGAGCTGCACCGTCGCCTGCAAGACGCTGTGGACCAGCGGCGAAGGCCAGGAGCACATCCTCTTCAACAACGTCGAGACCAAGCCCGGCCCCGGGTACCCCAAGAACTGGGAACAGGTGAACGGCGGCTTCAAGGGCGGCCAGCTGCAGCTGCCGCCGCTGATCGACAAGGCCGACTACGGCGGCGAGAAGCCGCTCAACTTCCAGGACGTCTACTTCGAGGGCAAGGCCGACCGGCTGCAGCAGCAGGGCGAGATGGGCTACGGCGCGAACTGGGACGAGGACACGAGCTCGGGCACCTACCCCAACAACTACCACTTCTACCTGCCGCGCCTCTGCAACCACTGCACCAACCCGGCCTGCCTCAAGGCCTGTCCGACGCAGGCCATCTACAAGCGCGAGGAGGACGGCATCGTCGTGCTCGACGAGGACAAGTGCCAGGGCTTCCGCAAGTGCAACCAGGCCTGTCCCTACAAGAAGGTCTACTTCAACTTCGTCACCAAGAAATCGACCAAGTGCATCTTCTGCTTCCCGCGCATCGAGCAGGGCGTGGCGCCCGCCTGTGCGCGGCAGTGCCCGGGCCGCCTGCGCTTCGTCGGCTTCCTCGACGACGAGGACGGCCCGATCCACAAGCTCGTGTACCAGTGGAAGGTGGCGCTGCCGCTGCACCCCGAGTACGGCACCGAGCCGAACGTGTTCTACGTGCCGCCCATACTCGCCGCCTCGTTCGACGAGAACGGCGACTTCGCCGAGAACCCGCGCATCCCCATCTCCTACCTGCGCTATCTCTTCGGCGACAAGGTCGATGACGCGCTGATCACGCTGCTCGGCGAGATGGAGCGGCGCAAGGAAGGCAAGAAGTCGGAATTGATGGACCTCCTGATCGCCGCCGACTGGAAGCAGCTGTTCGGCATCCCGGTGGTCAAATATGCCTGAGGCCCCGGCAGCCCCCGCCGCACCGGCGCCGGCGCCGCCGACGCCCACGGTGACGCCCGCGCTGCGGCGCTGGGTGCTGGCCGCGCTGCTGCTCGCGACCGTGCTCGCGAGCCTCGACTCGAGCTTCGTGCCGATCGCCTTCCCGGACATCATCGACAAGCTCGACACCAGCACCGGCGTCGTGGTGTGGGTGGCGCTCGGCTACCTCATCTCGGCCACCGGCCTGATGCTGCTGTCCTCGCGCCTCTCGGCGGCGCTCGGCGCGGACCGCGTGTTCCAGCTCGGCGTGCTGGTCTACGCGCTCGCCATGGCGGCCTGCGCCTACGCGCCCGACATCCGCTCGCTGATCGCGCTGCGCGTGGTGCAGGGCGCGGGCATGGCGCTGTTCCTGCCGATCACCTTCTCGCTGGCGGCCCAGCTCTACCCGCCCGCGGAACGCGCCAAGGCGCTCGGCATCATGCAGGCGGGCAACGCGGTGGGTTTCGTGCTCGGGCCGGTGTTCGCCGGCTGGCT
>RFTM01000438.1 GCA_009923475.1 Gammaproteobacteria bacterium
CGCCGCGTCCTGCTGCAGGCCCGGGTGCGGCTGTGGCGGGCGCTACCGCCCGAGCTGCAGACGCGGCTGCTGCCCCGCATCGAGGAATTCCTCGCCCGCGTGCCCTTCATGGGCGCGGGCGGGCTCACGGTCACCGAGGACATGCGAACCATCATCGCGGCGCAGGCCTGCCTAGTGACGCTCGGCGGCGATGAGGCCGGCTTCGAGGCGCTGCACGGCATCACGCTGCATCCGGACGAGTTCGTGGTCGAGGAGCAGGACGAGGACGAGGAGACGGGTGTCGTCACCGAAGGCTGGCGGACGCTCTCTGGTCAGTCGGTCGACGGCGAGAGGATCGTGCTCTCTTGGCGGGATGTCGAGGAAGCCGAACACCGCGAAGACGGGTACAACGTCGTCATCCACGAGTTCACGCATTTCCTCGAGCAGACCCGCCCCGGCGGCGACCCGGCCGCGCAGGCCGAGCTCGGACGCGCGCACGAAGCGCTCTGCGATGCCGTCGACCGCGGCGAGGAGACGCTGCTCGACCCTTACGGCGCCGAGGACCTCACCGAGTTCCTGGCCGTCGCCGCCGAGCTCTTCTTCTCACGCCCTGCGCAGATGCAGGAGCGGCACCCCGCGCTCTACGACCTGCTGCGGACCTCGTTCGCGCTGGACCCCGCGCGCTGGCCGGGCGCGGCGGACGAGGCGCGCTGAGGGCCGCGACCCGGACGGGCCGCTATTCTTTGTACTGGGCGGGATGGCGCGCCATGTCGGCGCGGAAGAAGGCGCGCAGCCGCCGCTCGTCGGCCTCGATGTCGTCGGTCGGCTGCAGCGGCGGCCCGAAGCGCACGCAGCGCGACTTGAAGTCGAGGGCGGCGGGGACGATGGGCACCCCCGCGGCGAGGGCGATGCGGTGGTAGCCGCGCTTCCACTCCTCCACGCGGCTGCGGGTGCCCTCGGGCGTGATCACGAGGATCCGCCCGCGCGGCGAGGCGAAGGCCTCGATGCAGGCCTCGACCATGTTGCCGGGCTTGCTGCGGTCGACGGGGATGCCGCCGAAATGCCGTCCCAGCGGGCCGAACGGCCCGGCCAGCGCCGTGTGCTTGGCAAGCCAGCTCGCATCCATCTGCATGGCGAGGTAGGCGAGGAAGCCCATGACGAAATCCCAGTTCGAGGTGTGCGGGGCGACGATGAGCACGCACTTCGGGACGCTCGGCAAGGGCGCCTCGATGCGCCAGCCCGCAAGCCACAACCCCGCCACGCCCAGCCAGCGGCGCCAAGGGCTGCGCACCTGCGGCACCTGCGGAGGCAGGCGCGGAAAACGCGGCGCGCCGCTCACAGGCGAGGCGGCTCCGGCACCCGCCAAGGGATGATCCCGCCGAGCACGAACAGCACGACCAGCGAGGTGATCGAGAGCCGCGAATCGCCGGTGACCAGCGCCACGGTGGCGATCAGCAGCGGGCCGAGGAAGCTCGCGAACTTGCCCATCATGTTGTAGAAGCCGAAGAACTCGCCGCCCTTGCCGTCCGGCACCAGCCGGCCGAAGAACGAGCGCGAGAGGCTCTGCACCCCGCCCTGAACCAGGCCCACCACCACCGCAAGGGCGAAGAACTCCGCCACGGTGTCGAGGAACCAGGCGTAGAGCGTCGCGGCGAGGTAGACCGCGATGCAGATGAGGATGCCGCGCTTCGCGCCGATGCGCCCGCCCAACCATCCGAGCGCGAGCGCCGAGGGGAACGCGACGAACTGCGTGAGCAGCAAAGCCGCCAACAGGCTGGAACTCGGCAGCCCGAGGGCGACGCCGTAATCGACCGCCATGGTGTAGATGGTGTGCACGCCGTCGATGTACAGCCAATAGGCGGCGAGGAAGAGCGTGATGCCGCGATAACGCGCGATGTGCGCGACCGTGGCGCGCAGCTCCCGCAGACCGACGCGCGCACGTTGAAGACGAGCGGCAGCGTGAAC
>RFTM01000439.1 GCA_009923475.1 Gammaproteobacteria bacterium
CACGCTGCGCACGGCCGCGACCACGTTGCCCGAGATCACCTCCGTCGCCGCCATGAAGGTGGCGTCGCTGATGGCCGTGGCGTCGGGCGTGAAGATGCGCGAGTGGTGGTTGGTGACGCCGCGGGGCCGCAGGGCGTCATAGTCGGGCTGCACCACCGTGTTGGTGGACGGACCGATCACCCCGTACAGCCGCCGCCAGCCGAGCACATCCGTGGCCATGCGACGGAAGTTACCACGGCCCCGCGCCAGGCTGCGAAAGGGCCCTCTTCGGCGGGGAAAGCGAATTGCGCCCCGCTCTGACGGACGCGACAATGCCGCATGCGAAGCGCCACCCTGCCCCGCCTGCTCACCACGTCGCTCGTGCTCGCCGCGCTGCTCGCCGGCTGCGTCGACGACGGCCGCGACGCCGCTGCCGCGCCCCCGGGGGCGACCCCCGCGCCTGCCGCCTCGATCGCCTCCGCCGCACCGGCCGCGCCCGATGCCCCCGACGCGCCTGCCGGCGGCACGCTGCGCATCGCCACCTGGAATATGGAGTGGCTCGTCGCCCCCAACGCCTTCCGCAAGCTCGCCGCCGAGTGCGTGCCGCAGGGCGCCTCGCCCGGTCCGCGCCGCCGCTACATCCCCTGCGACGTGGCGGCCGACAAGGAGCGCAGCGAGGCCGACTACCGCGCCATCGCCCGCTACGTGCGCCTGCTGCGCGCCGACATCGTCGCCTTGCAGGAGGTGGACGGCGTCGAGGCCGCGCGGCGCGTGTTCGACGACCACGACTTCTGCTTCACCCGCCGCGAAGCGGTGCAGAACAACGGCTTCGCGATCCGCAAGGGCGTGCCGCACCGCTGCGGGCCCGACTTCGTGCCGCTGTCGCTCGACGGGCGGGTACGCCGCGGCGCCGAGCTCATCGTCTACCCGGGCGAGGCGCGCGAGTTCCGGCTGCTGTCGGTGCACCTCAAGTCCGGTTGCGCCCGTCCGCCGCTCGACACGCCGCGCGAGCCCTGCGCCGTGCTCGCCCGGCAGGTCCCCGAGCTTGAACGCTGGATCGACGCGCAGGCCGCCGCGGGCCGGCGGTTCGCGGTGCTCGGCGACTTCAACCACGACCTGCTCGGCGGCCGGGGCCCGGCGCGCAACGAGGCGGGCCAGGTGCGCGATCTTTGGACCGAGATCGACGACGGCGACCCGCCGGGGGCTCGCCTCGTCGATGTGGCCTTCGGCCAGCGCTTCCGCAACTGCCACCCGGGCCAGAACCACCGCGCCTACATCGACCATGTGGTGCTCGGCGAGAAGCTCGCCGCCTGGCGCCTGCCGGGCTCCTTCGTGCGCCTCACCTACGATCCGGGCGAGGCCCTGCAGCGCAAGCTTCCGGACCACTGCCCGGTCGGCGTCGACCTGCGGCCGGTCGGCTGAGGCGCACATGCTCGACTTCGTCATCCGGGGCGCCACGCTGCTCGACGGCACGGGAGCGCCGCCGCGCACCGCCGATGTGGGCGTCGCGGGCGGCCTCATCCGCGAGGTCGGCCATGTCACCGCCGCGGCGCGCGAGCGTATCGACGCGCAGGGCGCCTGGCTGACACCGGGCTTCGTCGACCTGCACACGCACTACGACGGCCAGGCGTCCTGGGACGAGACCTTCAGCCCGAGCATCCATCACGGCGTCACCACCGTGCTGTTCGGCAACTGCGGCGTCGGGTTCGCGCCGCTCGCGCCGGGCGACAAGCAGCGCGCGATCGACGGGCTGATATCTTTGATGGAGGGCGTCGAGGACATCCCGGGCGTCGCGCTCGCGGAGGGCGTGCGCTTCGACTGGCGGTCCTTCCCCGAGTACATGGACGCGCTCGAGCGCCTGCCCCACACCCTCGACTTCCTGGCGCAGGTGCCGCACGACCCGCTGCGCATGGCGGTCATGGGCGAGCGCGCCCTCGCCCACGAGGCCGCCACCG
>RFTM01000440.1 GCA_009923475.1 Gammaproteobacteria bacterium
GCGGTGAAGCGCTGGATCAAGCCCTCCGACCTCACCATCGTCGAGGCGGGGGACTTCGCCGGCAAGAAGGCGCCCTGAGACCGGACGGCGCCGGGTCGGGAGCGGTCGCGGTCAGCGGCCGTCTCCCGGCTTGGCAGTCGACCCGAAAAGCATTACCGTCGCGGCCCATGCAGACCGAAGCCGCCCGCGAACAGATGATCCACCAGCAGTTGCGCGCCTGGCACGTGCTCGAGCCGACGGTGCTCGACACCTTCGCGAAGGTGCCGCGCGAGCGCTTCGTGCCGCCCGCCTACACAGCCGTGGCCTACGCCGACACCGAGATCCCGCTGGGCGGCGACGACCACATGCTCGCGCCCAAGGTGGCGGGGCGCATCGTGCAGGCGGTCGCGCCGCAGCCCACCGACCGCGTGCTCGAGGTCGGCACCGGGTCGGGCTACTTCAGCGCCTGCCTCGCCGCCCATGCCTGCAGCCTGCGTTCGCTCGAGATCCGCGAGGACCTCGCGAAGCAGGCCGCGGCGAACCTGCGCGCCGCCGGCTCGCGCAACGCCACCGTCGAGCATCGCGACGCCTATGCGCCCGAGGCGCTCGGCAACGGCGCCTACGAGGTCATCGTGCTCACCGGCTCGCTGCCGGCCCGCGATGCGCGCTTCGAGGAGCGGCTCGCGCCCGGTGGCCGGATGTTCGTGGTGCTCGGCACCGGACCGGTCATGGAGGCGAGCCTGGTGACGCGCGCCGCCGACGGGTCGCTCACCTGCAGCGGTCTGTTCGAGACCGTGCTCAAGCCGCTGGTCGGCGCGCCGCTGCCGGCCATGTTCCGTTTCTGACGCGAGGCCGCCACCGATGGTCGGGGAGATCGACGTCCAGCAGCTGAAGGACCTCGTGGACGCGGGCCGCGCGCCGCGCGTCATCGACGTGCGCGAGGCGCACGAGCTCGAGATCTCGAGCCTGCCCTTCGCCGAACACATGCCCATGGGCGAGGTGCCGGCGCGCTACACCGAGCTCGACCCGCAGGCGCCGCTCGTCGTCATGTGCCGCTCCGGCGGACGCAGCATGCAGGTCGCGCGGTTCCTCGAGAGCCGCGGATTTCGGTCAGTCAGCAACCTGACAGGCGGGATTCTGGCCTGGGGGGAACGAATCGACCCCTCTTTGCGTCCATACTAGCGCTCGGGCTGTCCCGCCCGACCGACAACTGTTATACTTTCATATAACACCTATTTGAGGTCTTGGTCCATGAAGCGCGCTTTCGTGCTGTCGCTCGGCATGCTGATGTCCGCCTCCGCCGTGCAGGCCGAGGACTTGAAGGCCGTCTACGAACGCGCCCTCGTCAACGACCCTCAGATCCGTGAGGCGGATGCCCTGCGCCGTGCGGCGCGCGAATCCAAGCCCCAGGCGCTCGCTGCGCTGCTGCCGCAGGTCTCCGGATCGGCGAGCCGGACCAAGTCCGATACCAGCACCCAGGGCCAGTTCCCGCAGGAGATCGAGCAGCCCACGGGCTCCGGGAACCGCGTGGTCGTCAACTTCATCTCTTCCAGCGATTCGAAGCCCGAGACCGACCGCTGGAGCCTCGACCTGCGCCAGAGCGTCTTCTCTTGGCAGAACTGGGTCGCGCTGAAGCGCGCCGACCGCCAGGTCGCGCAGGCCGAAGCCGATTACGCCGCCGCGCAGCAGGGCCTCATCCTCCGCGTCTCCGAGGCCTACTTCAATGTCTTGGCGGGGCAGGACGCCGTCAACTCGCAGCAGTCCGCGCTCGAGGCCATCTCGCGCCAGCTCGAGCAGGCCGAGAAGCGCTTCGAGGTGGGCCTGATCGCCATCACCGACGTTCAGGAGGCGAAGGCCGCGCGCGACAGCGCCGCCGCCGCCGTGATCGCCGCCAAGCGCCAGCTCGCGAGCACCGAAGAGCTGCTGCGCGAGATCACC
>RFTM01000045.1 GCA_009923475.1 Gammaproteobacteria bacterium
CTGTGGTGAGGTGACGGAGTTTAAGCCCGCCTTCACCAATCCCAAGACCCAGAAGCGGGTGTCCGCCAAGTTTCAGTGCCGCAACAAGGAGTGCCCGGCCAAGGCCGTCAACGGCACCACGGCGCTCGCGGCCGGCACTGGCGCACAGCTGATCCTGCGTGGCACTGCGGCGCAGATCAACGCGTATGTGTCGCGTGCAGGTTCGCTCACATTTACCGGCACGGGCAATGCCACGTTGACGATTGCGGTGTCCACGATTGGCGGGGCCGGCGAGCCGGCGCGGATCAGCACCGCGCAGTCGGCGATCACGCGGATCAGTGCGCCCACGAGCGCAGCAACGCTGGCGTTGTCGGTGCCCGGGTCGCTCAAGGTGGAGCCGGGCTCGGCCACGGCCACGCCGCTGTCGTTGCTGCCGGCTACGGGCCGGGATGCGGTGGAAGGCTCGGGCACGCTGACGCTGACGGTGTCGGTGGCGAGCGTGGTGGATGGCGCAACGACCACGCGTGTCGGGTCGTTGAGTCTCGTCAACGACGATGCCACGACTAATGCCGACGGCGTGCTGATCGGCGGCAGTGCCACGGCGCTCGCGCTCACGGCGCCGATGGTGGCCGCGCTCTTCGAGAAGCTGACAGGCGTCCCGCAGAGCTTCATGGTCGAGGCGACCGTCATCCTCATCTGCGTGCTCATCTTCGCCGCCAGCAGCTTCGTCGGCCTCGAGAAGGGCTTCAAGCGGATGTCGGACGCGAACACCTGGATCGCGCTCGGCCTGCTCGGTTTCGTCGTCGCCGTGGGGCCCACGCTCTTCATCCTGCAGATGGGCACCAACTCGCTCGGCCTGATGCTGCAGGAGTTCGTGCGCATGGTGACCTGGACCGACCCGGTCGAGCGCAAGGGCTTCGTCGAGAGCTGGACCGTCTTCTACTGGGCGTGGTGGGTGGCCTACGGTCCGTTCGTCGCGCTGTTCGCGACGCGCATCTCGCGCGGCCGCACGCTGCGCGAGCTGATCTTCGGCCTCATCACCTTCGGCACGCTGGGCGCAGGCATCTTCTACATCGTGCTCGGCAACTACGCCATGAACCTCGAGCTCACCGGCGCCCTCGAGGTCACGCGCCTCGTGAAGGAGGAGTCCGGTGCGGCCGCGCTCGCCGAGGTCCTCGCCACGCTGCCGTATCCGACGCTGGTGATCCTCGGTTTCCTCGTGGTCGCGGCCATCCTGATGGCGACCACCTACGATTCGGCGTCCTACACCCTCGCCTCGGTCTCGAGCCGCGACATCCACGCCGGACAGGACCCCGCGCGCTGGAACCGCGTGTTCTGGGCCTTCGCCATCGGCGTGCCGCCGGTGGCGCTGCTGTTCGTGAAGGGCGGCATCACGGTGGTGCAGTCGGCCACCATCATCGTCAGCCTGCCGCTGCTCGCCGTCGGCGTGCTGCTCGCGCTCTCCATCCTGCGCATGATCCGCGAGGATGAAGCGGCCGGTAAGCTCTGAGACCGCCTCGTGAGGCCGTCCGGGGCCGGACGGGCCCCGGTCGCTTACGCTCAACATGATGTCGCATTCAGGCGTGTAATCCCCCCCTCCCGCGACCACAATTTCGCGGGGGTCTTACAACGGGGGATGATGTCTTGAAGTCCAACATCGAGATCGCGCAGGCGGCCAAACTCCGGCCGATCACCGCGCTGGCCCAGGACCGGCTCGGCATCCCCGAAGAGGCGCTGGAGCCCTTCGGACGCCACAAGGCGAAGCTCTCCCTCGGGTACATCGATTCGCTGCGCGACCGCCCCGACGGCAAGCTCGTGCTGGTGACCGCCATCTCGCCGACGCCGGCGGGCGAGGGCAAGACCACCACCACGGTCGGCCTCGGCGACGCGCTCAACCGCATCGGCAAGCGGGCCGTGGTCTGCCTCCGCGAACCCGCGCTCGGCCCGGTGTTCGGCATGAAGGGCGGCGCGGCCGGCGGCGGCCACGCGCAGGTCGTGCCGATGGAGGACATCAACCTGCACTTCACCGGCGACTTCGCCGCCATCGCGCTCGCGAACAACCTGCTCGCCGCGATGATCGACAACCACATCTACCACGGCAACGAACTCGGCTTCGACGTGCGCCGCATCGCCTGGCGCCGCGTGGTCGACGTCAACGACCGCGCGCTGCGCCAGATCACCGCCGGGCTCGGCGGCAGCCCCAACGGCTTCCCGCGCGAGGACGGCTTCGACATCGTGGTGGCCTCCGAGGTGATGGCCATCTTCTGCCTCGCCACCAGCATCAGCGACCTCAAGGAGCGCCTCGGCAAGATCGTGGTGGGTTATACCCGCGAACAGAAGCCGATCCTCGCCCGCGACCTCAAGGCGCACGGCGCGATGACGGTGCTGCTCAAGGACGCGCTCGCGCCGAACCTGGTGCAGACCCTCGAGAACAACCCGGCGATCATCCATGGCGGCCCGTTCGCCAACATCGCCCACGGCTGCAACTCGGTGATCGCCACCCGCACCGCGCTCAAGCTCGGCGAGTTCGTGGTCACCGAGGCGGGTTTCGGCGCCGACCTCGGCGCCGAGAAGTTCATCGACATCAAGTGCCGCAAGGCGGGCCTGCGCCCTGATGCGGCGGTCATCGTCGCCACGGTGCGCGCGCTGAAGTACCACGGCGGCGTCGAGGTCCCCGACCTGCCCAAGGAGAACGTCGAGGCGCTCAAGAAGGGCATGGCCAACCTCGAGCGGCACATCAAGAACGTGCGCGACCGCATGGGACTGCCTTGCGTGGTCTCGATCAACCACCGCGCCGAGGACACCGCCGCCGAGATCCAGGCGCTGCACGAGCGCGCGAGCCACCTGGGCGTGAAGGTCGTCACGGCGAAGCACTTCGCCGAGGGCAGCGCCGGCGCGACCGAACTCGCGCACGAGGTGGTGCGGCTGACCACCCAGCCCAACTACTTCACCAACATGTACCCGGACGAGATGCCGCTCTGGGACAAGATGAAGAAGGTCGCGACCGAGCTCTACGGGGCCTCCGACATCACGGCCGATGCCAAGGTGCGCGCCGCCATCCGCAAGCTGCAGGACGACGGCTACGGCCACTACCCGGTCTGCGTCGCCAAGACGCAGTATTCGTTCTCCACCGACCCGAAGCTGCGCGGCGCGCCCAGCGGCCACGTGGTCAACATCCGCGAGGTCAGGCTCGCGGCGGGCGCCGAGTTCATCGTGATGATCTGCGGCGACATCATGACCATGCCGGGACTGCCCAAGCTGCCCGCAGCCTGCAACATCGACATCGACGAGGCCGGGCGCGTCGTCGGCATGTTCTGACGGCGGCATCATGGCCTGGGACACGCAGCGCGCCGCCGACATCATCGAGACCTACAAGCATCTCGACGGGCCGGCCTTGCCGGTGCTGCGCGCGCTGCAGCTGGAGTTCGGGTATCTGCCCGACGAGGCCGTTTCGCAGGTGGCCGAGGCGCTCAACCTCTCACGCGCCGAGGTGCACGGCGTCGTCACCTTCTACCACGACTTCCGGCGCGAGCCGGGCGGGCGCACGAGCCTCAAGGTCTGCCGCGCCGAGGCCTGCCAGGCCATGGGCGGTGATGCGCTCGGGGACGAGGCACGCCGGCGCTTGGGCGTCGACTGGCATGGCACGACCCGCGACGGCGAGGTGACCCTCGAACCGATGTTCTGCCTCGGGCTCTGCTCCGTGGCGCCGGCGGCGCAGGTGGGCGATCGCCTGGTCGCGCGCGCCGATTGGCCGAAGCTCGAAGAGGCGCTGCGCAAGTGCCGTCCGTGACCCGCATCTACGTCCCCGCCGATTCCGCCGCGCTCGCGCTGGGCGCCGACGAGGTCGCGGCCGCCCTCGCGGCCGAGGCGAAGCGCGCGGGCGCAGCCGTGGAGATCGTCCGCAACGGCTCGCGCGGCATGCATTGGCTGGAGCCGCTGGTCGAGGTGCAGACCGCGTCCGGTCGCATCGCTTACGGGCCGGTGACGGCGGCCGATGTGCCGGGCCTGCTCAAGGCCGGACTGCTCGAGGGCGCGGCGCATGCGCTGCGCATCGGCGATCCTGCGCAGCATCCGTTCCTCGCCCGCCAGACGCGATGGACCTTCGCGCGCTGCGGCATCATCGACCCCGTCTCCTGGGACGACTACACGGCGCACGGCGGCGGGCAGGGCCTCGCGCGTGCGCGCACGCTCGGCGCCAAGGCGACGCTCGAGGCAGTGACCGCCTCGGGGCTGCGGGGCCGCGGCGGCGCCGGCTTCCCGGCGGGCATCAAGTGGCGCACGGTCCACGACGCGCCGGGCGACACCAAGTATGTCGTCTGCAACGCCGACGAGGGCGACTCCGGCACCTTCGCCGACCGCATGGTGATGGAAGGCGACCCGTTCGCGCTGCTCGAGGGCATGGTCATCTGCGGTCTCGCGGTGGGCGCGCGCAAGGGCTTCATCTACATCCGCTCCGAGTATCCCCGCGCCATCGCGGTGCTCGAGCATGCCTTGGTGGTGGCGCGGGCCAACGGCCTCTTCGAGGACTGCGCCATCGAGCTGCGCATCGGCGCCGGGTCTTATGTCTGCGGCGAGGAGACCGCGCTGCTCGAGAGCCTCGAGGGCAAGCGCGGCCAGGTCCGCGCCAAGCCGCCGCTGCCCGCGCATCACGGCCTCTTCGGCAAGCCGACGGTGGTCAACAACGTCCTCACGCTCGCGACGGTGCCCGAGATCCTGCTGCGCGGACCCGAAGCCTACGCGGCCTTGGGTACGGGCCGCTCGCGCGGCACGCTGCCTTGGCAGCTCGCGGGCAACATCAAGCACGGCGGGCTCTTCGAGGCGCCGTTCGGCATGACGCTCGGCGAGATCGTCGATGACGTCGGCGGCGGCTCGGCCACCGGCCGGCCGGTGCGGGCGGTGCAGGTGGGCGGTCCCTTGGGGGCGTATTTCCCGCGCGCGCTGTTCGACACGCCGCTCGACTACGAGGCCTTCGCGGCGCGCGACGGCCTGGTCGGCCACGGCGGCGTCGTGGTGTTCGACGACAGCGTCGACATGGCGCGGCAGGCGCGCTTCGCGATGGAGTTCTGCGCCGCCGAGTCCTGCGGCAAGTGCACGCCCTGCCGCGTCGGGTCGGTGCGTGGCATGGAGGTCATCGACAAGATCCTCGCGGGCCGCGACGTCGATGCGAACTTGTCGCTCCTCGAAGACCTTTGCAATACTCTCCGACTGGGGTCACTCTGTGCGCTGGGCGGCTTCGTGCCGTATCCGGTCATGAGTGCGGTGCGTCACTTCCCGCAGGATTTCCGAACGCCATGAGCGCCATCATCGACCGTGACCTCGGCACGCCGCCGTCGCGTTCCGCCCAACGCGTCAAGATCGAGATCGACGGCATGCCGGTCGAGGTCGCCGCCGGCACCTCGGTGATGCGCGCCGCCGCCGAGGCGGGCATCTCCATCCCCAAGCTCTGCGCCACCGACACGCTGCAGGCCTTCGGCTCCTGCCGCCTGTGCCTCGTCGAGATCGAAGGCCGCGCCGGCACGCCGGCCTCGTGCACCACGCCGGTGGCCGAGGGCATGAAGGTCCAAACCCAGACCGGCAAGCTCAAGTCGCTGCGGCGCGGCGTCATGGAGCTCTACATCTCCGACCATCCGCTCGACTGCCTCACCTGCTCGGCGAACGGCGACTGCGAACTGCAGGACATGGCGGGCGCGGTGGGCCTGCGCGAGGTGCGCTACGGCTACGACGGCGCCAACCACCTCGATGCCAAGAAGGACGAGACCAACCCGTACTTCACCTTCGACCCTTCCAAGTGCATCGTCTGCTCGCGCTGCGTGCGCGCCTGCGACGAGGTGCAGGGCACGCTCGCCTTGACCATCTCCGGTCGCGGCTTCGAGTCCAAGGTCGCGGCCAGCGTCGACGAGAAGTTCATCGACTCCGAGTGCGTCTCCTGCGGCGCCTGCGTGAAGGCCTGCCCGACGGCGACGCTCATCGAGAAGAGCGTCATCGAGATCGGCCAGCCCGAGCGCTCGGTGCTCACCACCTGCGCCTACTGCGGCGTCGGCTGCACCTTCAAGGCCGAGGTGCGCGGCAACGAGGTCGTGCGCATGGTGCCGCACGATGACGGCAAGGCCAACCGCGGCCACTCCTGCGTCAAGGGCCGTTTCGCCTGGGGCTATGCCACGCACCCGGACCGCGTGCTCACGCCGCTCGTCCGCGAGCGCATCAGCGATCCTTGGCGCGAGGCCACGTGGGACGAGGCCATCGGCCGCATCGCCTCCGAGTTCCGGCGCCTCCAGGGGCAGTACGGCAAGAACTCGGTGGGGGCCGTCACCTCCTCGCGCTGCACCAACGAGGAGACCTTCCTCGTGCAGAAGATGGTGCGCGCCGTGTTCGGCAACAACAACGTCGACACCTGCGCGCGCGTCTGCCACTCGCCGACGGGCTACGGCCTCAAGCAGGCCTTCGGCACCTCGGCCGGCACCCAGGACTTCGACTCGGTCGCGGAGGCCGACGTCATCCTGGTCATCGGCGCCAACCCGACCGACGGCCACCCGGTGTTCGCCTCGCGCATGAAGCGGCGGCTGCGCGAAGGGGCCAAGCTCATCGTCGTCGACCCGCGCCGCATCGACCTCGTGCGCACGCCGCACATCGAGGCGAGCCACCACCTGCAGCTGCGCCCCGGCACCAACGTGGCGGTGGCCAACGCGATCGCGCATGTCATCGTCACCGAAGGCCTGGTCGACGAGCGTTTCGTGCACGAGCGCTGCGACCTCGCCGAGTTCTCGACCTGGGCGTCGTTCGTGGCGGAGCCGCGCAACAGCCCCGAGAGCACCGAGGCGCTCACCGGCGTCCCTGCGGCCGAGCTGCGCGCGGCGGCCCGGCTCTATGCCACGGGCGGCAACGGAGCCATCTACTACGGCCTCGGCGTCACCGAGCACAGCCAGGGCACCACCACGGTCATGGCCATCGCCAACCTCGCGATGGCGACCGGGAACCTCGGCCGCCCTGGTGTCGGCGTCAACCCGCTGCGCGGCCAGAACAACGTGCAGGGCGCCTGCGACATGGGGTCCTTCCCGCACGAGTTCGCCGGCTACCGCCATGTCTCGGACGGTTCGGCGCGCGAGGTGTTCGAGGCCGCCTGGGGCGTGTCGCTCGAGTCCGAGCCGGGACTGCGCATCCCCAACATGTTCGACGCGGCCCTCGACGGCAGCTTCAAGGGCATGTTCATCCAGGGCGAGGACTTCGCGCAGTCCGACCCCGACACCCAGCACGTGGTCGAGGCGCTCTCGGCGATGGAGTGCGTGGTCGTCCACGACCTCTTCCTCAACGAGACCGCCAAGTACGCGCACGTGTTCCTGCCGGGCGCGTCCTTCCTCGAGAAGGACGGCACCTTCACCAACGCCGAGCGGCGCATCAGCCGCGTGCGCAAGGTGATGCCGCCGCGCGCGGGGCTCGCGGACTGGGAGGCCGTGATGAAGGTCTGCCAGGCGCTCGGCCACACCATGCACTACGACCATCCGTCGCAGATCATGGACGAGATCGCGCGCACCACGCCCTCGTTCACGGGCGTGAGCTACGCCAAGCTCGACCAGCTGGGCTCGGTCCAGTGGCCCTGCAACGAGAAGGCGCCGGAAGGCACGCCGGTGATGCACATCGGCGGCTTCGCCCGCGGCAAGGGCCGTTTCGTGGTCACCGAGTACGTCGCCACCGAAGAGCGCTCGTCCTCGCGCTTCCCGCTGCTGCTGACCACCGGCCGCATCCTCTCGCAGTACAACGTGGGCACGCAGACCCGCCGCACCGCCAACGTGCAGTGGCATGATGCCGACCGTCTCGAGATCCACCCGCACGACGCCGAGCAGCGCGGCATCCGCGAGGGCGACCGGGTGCGGGTGATGAGCCGCACCGGAGCCACCGAGCTCGTCGCCGACATCACCGACCGCGTCGCGCCGGGCGTCGTCTACACGACCTTCCACCACCCCGATACGCAGATCAACGTCGTCACCACCGACAACTCCGACTGGGCCACCAACTGCCCGGAGTACAAGGTCACGGCGGTGCAGGTGCTGCCCACCAATGGGCCTGCCGCCGCCCGCAGTTGACCTGCCGCGGCTCGCGGTCAGCAGCGCGGTCGGCAGGGCGGGGAGCGCCGGCGGCACCCGCGCGCTGCCCGAAGAGGTCGCGATCGCGCTGACCTACAACCGCGCCTCCTATGCGGTGATGATGGCGACGCCGCTCGACATCGAGGATTTCGGCGTCGGCTTCTCCCTCAACGAAGGCGTGATCGCCTCGCCAGCGGAGCTCGCCGACATCGAGGCGGTGGGCGTCGAGCTCGGCATCGAGCTGCGCATGACGCTCACAGGCGAGGCGGCCGAACGCACCGCGGAGCGGCGCCGCCGGATCGCGGGTCCGGTCGGCTGCGGGCTGTGCGGCGTGGAGAGCCTCGAGGAGGCGCTGCGTCCGCTGCCGCAGGTCGACGCGCCGCTCACGGTGGCCCGCGAGGACATCGGCGCGGCGGTCGCCGCCCTGGGCGCTGCGCAGGCGCTCAACCGGCGCACGCGCGCGGTGCATGCGGCGGGGTTCTGGCATCCTGCGCGCGGGCTCGTCGCGGTGCGCGAGGATGTCGGACGGCACAACGCGCTCGACAAGCTCACCGGGGCCTTGGCGCGCGCCGGCGAGCGCGCGGCCGAGGGCATGGTCGTGATCTCGAGCCGCGTCTCCATCGAGATGGTGCAGAAAGCCGCCATGATGGGCGCGGGCATCCTGGTCGCCGTGTCGGCGCCGACGGCGCTGGCGGTGCGCTCGGCGCAGGCGGCGGGTTTGACGCTGGTCGCGGTGGCGCGCGAGGACGGCTTCGAGGTGTTCAGCGAGCCGCGGAGGATACGGACATGAACCTTGAGAAACTGGTGCGGATGGCGAACCAGATCGCCGGCTTCTTCGCGCACGAGGGCCCGGAGCGGGCCACCGCGAGCATCGAAGACCACCTGCGGAAGTTCTGGGACCCGCGGATGCGCGCCGAGATCGTGGCCGCCACGCGTGACGGGCGCGCCGCAGGCCTGCATCCGCTGGCCTCGGCCGCCATCGAACGGCTGGGCGACGCCAAGACCGCCTGAGTCAGTCCGCGGCGCCGGCCTTGCCGAGCGCGCGCAGGATGTCGGCGCC
>RFTM01000441.1 GCA_009923475.1 Gammaproteobacteria bacterium
GGCATCGTGAAGGGCATGACGGGCGGCATCGTGCAGTTGCTGAAGGCCGCCGGCGTCACCGCGCTGCAGGGCCGCGGACGCCTGCTGCCGGGCCGGCAGGTCGAGTTCACGGCGCACGACGGCGCGAAGCGCACGCTCGCGGCCAAGCATGTGGTGCTGGCCTCGGGCTCGACGCCGACGCCGCTGCGCACGGCGCCCTTCGACGGCAAGCAGATCGTCGACAGCTGGGGCGCGCTGGAGTTCGACGCGGTGCCGAAGCGCCTCGGCGTCATCGGCGCGGGCGTCATCGGTCTCGAGCTCGGCAGCGTGTGGCGACGGCTGGGCGCCGACGTGGTGGTGCTCGAGGCCATGCCCGATTTCCTCGCCATCGCCGACCAGCAGCTCGCCAAGGAAGCGCTCAAGCACTTCAAGAAGCTCGGCCTCGACATCCGCCTCGGCGCCAAGGTCACGGCGGCGAAGGCGGGCAAGGGCGGGGTGAAGGTCGACTACACCGACGGCAGCGGCGCCGCGCAGTCGCTGGATGTCGACAAGCTCGTGGTGTGCATCGGCCGGCGGCCGTACACGGAAGGGCTGCTCGCCGAGGGCACCGGGGTGAAGCTGGACGAACGCGGTTTCATCGTGGTTGACGACCATTGCGGCACGGGTGCGGACGGCATCTGGGCCGTGGGCGACTGCGTGCGCGGGCCGATGCTCGCGCACAAGGCCAAGGAAGAGGGCGTGGCGGTCGCCGACCGCATCGCCGGGCTCTACTCGCACGTCAACTACGACGCCATCCCGTCGGTCATCTACACCGCACCCGAGATCGCCTGGGTCGGCCGTACCGAGGAGCAGGTCAAGGCCAGCGGCATCGCCTACAAGGTGGGCAGCTTCCCGTTCCTCGCGAGCGGTCGCGCGCGCGCCATGGAGGCGGGGCAGGGCTTCGCCAAGGTGATCGCGGCCAAGGACGACGACCGGATCCTCGGCGTGCACATCATCGGGCCGATGGCCGGCGAGCTGATCGCCGAGGCCGTGCTCGCGATGGAGTACTCGGCGAGCAGCGAGGACCTGCAGCGCACCGTGCACGCGCATCCGACGCTCTCCGAGGCGCTGCACGAGGCGGCGCTCGCCGCCGACAAGCGCGCCATCGACATGCCGAACCGCTGACCGCGGGCGAGGTTCAGTCCGCGCGTCGCGCGGCGATCACGTTCGGCACGCGCGCGAGCGCCGACAGCACCTGCGACAGTTGCGCGAGGTCGCGCACGGAGGTGCGCAGCACGGTGGTGGCCGTGCCGGCCGCGCGGTCCGTGGTGGTCGTCAGCGATCCGATGTCGAGTCCCGCGCCGGCGACGATGTCCGAGATGTCGCGCACCAGCCCGCGACGGTCCCAAGCCTCGATCCTGAGCCCGACCGGCAAGCCCTCGCCGTCGCCGTCGCGCCAATCGACCCGCAGCACGCGGTCGGGGTGGGTGGCGCGCATGCGCGCGAGGCTCGCGCATCGGGATGCGTGGACCGTGACGCCACGTCCCAGCGTGACGTAGCCGGCCACGGGCTCGGGCCGGATCGGCGCGCAGCAGCGGGCGAGGGTGATGGGCAGGTCGCCGACGCCCTCGATCAGCACCGGGCCGCCGCCCTTGCCCTTCACGGCCGCGCTGCTGCGGCGTCGGGCCGCGCGCGGCGCCGCAGCGGGCTGACGGGTCGGGACCGAGGCCTCCTCGGCGCGGGGCGCCATGAGGCGGGTGGCCGCCTGCACGAACTGCGGGACGCTGAGCTCTCCCTCGCCGAGCCAGCGGTGCAGCTGCGCGACATCCGCCGCCTTCAGTTCGTGCGCCAGCGCCGGCAGCAGGTCGAGCCCGAGGCCGAGCCGCGCGCACTCGCGCTCCGCGACCGACCGGCCTGCCGCCTCGTTCTCGCCGGCGTCGGCGCGCCGGAACCAGGCG
>RFTM01000442.1 GCA_009923475.1 Gammaproteobacteria bacterium
GCGCCATTTCGCGGCGCAGCTGCCGCAGCATGCGGGGGCGTTGCGGGTGCGGCAGTTCCCGGGCGGCCAGTCCAACCCCACCTATCTCGTCGAGTCGCCGGCGGGCAGCGTCGTGCTGCGCCGCAAGCCGCCCGGCGTGCTGCTGCCTTCGGCCCATGCGGTGGAACGCGAGCATCGCGTCATGGCGGCGCTCGCGGCCGAAGGCAGCGTGCCGGTGGCGCGGCCGCTGCTGATGTGCGAGGACGCGTCCGTCATCGGCACGCCGTTCTACGTCATGGAGCACCTCAAGGGCCGCGTGTTCTGGGACCCGTCGCTGCCGGAGCTGCCGCGGGAGTCGCGGCGCGCGGTGTTCGATGCGATGGGCGCGACGCTCGCGACGCTGCACGGCCTCGACCCGGGCGCCATCGGGCTCGGCGATTTCGGCCGTGCGGAGGGCTATGTCGCACGGCAGGTGGCGCGGTGGTCGAAGCAGTACTTCGGCGATGCCGATGCGGCCGGTCGCGTCGACCCGATGGAGCGCGTCATCGAGTGGCTGCCGCGCCATGCGCCGGCCACCGAGCCGGCCGCCGCCGTGGTGCACGGCGACTACCGGCTCGACAACCTGATGTTCGCGCCGGATGCGCCGCGGGTCATCGGCGTGCTCGACTGGGAACTCTCCACCCTCGGCAACCCGCATGCCGACTTCGCCTATCACCTGATGATGTACCGCATGCCCCCGGTGTCGGTGGGCGCGTTGCTGGGGCAGGACCTGGCGGCGCTCGGGCTGCCCACCGAGGACGAATACGTGGCCGCGTACTGCGCGCGCCGCGGCCTGCGCGAGGTTCCGGACCTCGGCTACTACATGGCGTTCTGCCTGTTCCGCATGGCCGGCATCCTGCACGGCATCCGCGGCCGCGTGCAGCGCGGCACCGCGGTGAGCCCGCAGGCCAAGCGCTACGCGGCGGCGGTGGAGACGGTGGCCGAGCTCGCCTGGCGGCAGGCGCAGTCGACGGGGCTCGGCTGACGGCAGGCCGTCAGGGCGCAGTCGGCGGCGGCGTGAACACCATCGTCGAGGCCGGCCGCTCGCGCTGCAGGCGTGCCGCGACCCGCTCCGCCTGTCCCATCGCGCGCAGCAGGTTCTCGCCGGCGAGCTTGCGCAGGTCGGCATCGTTCCAGCCGCGGCGGATCAGCTCCGCGAACAGCTTCGGGTAGGTCGAGACGTCGTCGAGGCCCTCGGGCCACCAATCGTTGCCGTCGAAGTCGCCGCCGATGCCGACATGGTCGACGCCGGCGACACGACGGATGTACTCGATGTGGTCGGCGACCATGCCGATGGTGGTGCGCGGCAGCTGCAGCGCGGCGCGGCCCTCGCGCACGATCCGCTCGGCCTCCTCCGGCGTCGCGGCGGCGCCGGCGCGCGCGCGCAGCGCCGCGAGCTGCGGCTGCGTCACCCGTCCGACCTCGCAGTTCACGAAATTGGCGACGAACGTGACCATGACCACGCCACCGTTGCGCGGCAGCTCGCGCAGGATGTCGTCCGGCACGTTGCGCGGCACGTCGCAGACGCCGCGCGCCGACGAGTGCGAGAAGATCACCGGCGCCTCCGTCACGCGCAGCGCGTCCGCCATGGTCGCGGGCGAGGTGTGGGAAAGGTCGACCAGCATGCCGAGGCGGTTCATCTCGCGCACCACCTCCTCGCCGAACGGGGCGAGGCCGTCGAAGCGCGCCGGCACCTGCGCCGCCGAATCGGCCCAATCGGTGTGCGAGTTGTGCGCGAGCGTCATGTAGCGCACGCCGAGGTCGTAGTAGGCGCGCAGCGCGCCCAGCGAGTTCTCGAGGCCGTAACCGCCTTCCATGCCGAGCATCGAGGCGATCTTGCCGGCGCGGTGCGCGGCGCG